>JAIEKC010000585.1:0-2113 GCA_029064505.1 Acetatifactor sp. | reverse complement strand
GTCGTCTGCATGACAGGATAATCTATATTTGTATCGTCAATTTTCAGCCATCCGATTAGCTTTTGGTTCTTATTTAATAAAATTTTAAATTCTTCCAGCACTTCTCTCGGTTCATTCGAGGTGTCATCCAGAGTATACTGGGGTGTTGCCATCGGGGCAGGTGCACTGGCGGCCGCACTGGCCCTGGTCGCCCGCAGATCGCTTAACGCCTCATATGTACTGCCGGTTCTGTAATTAAAATAAGAATAAATGCCAAAATATCCGAGACAGCCTGCAGCCGCCACGCTGCAGAACGCTATGATCAGCTTCCTGCGTTTCTCCTGCTTCCGGAGTTCTTCCATGACCGCCTCATCGTTTACCTGAATGCTCTGTCCGGAAGATGCTCCTCCTGTTGTTCCGCCGCCTCTGGCACTCTTTCCGCCGCCATACCTTCCGGCCGCTCTGCGGTCCCTCTTCGCCGTCGGCTTCTTTCCTGTTCCGCAAGCCTTGATCCGCTCATCCACTTCGTCCCCGAAATCCTGCCCCAGAAGCGTCATGAACTTATATTTTCCCCTTTTCAGATCGGCCTTCAGCTGCTCCAGCTGCGCTTTATCCTGCAGATCCGTTTCCTTTCGGAGCTTATCGATGATCTCCTTGTCACGGACAGCACGCGCATAATCACTCTGGGTGCGAAACTGCCTGCCCTCTACTACAAAAACCTTTTGCGTCATACTCACTTTCCCATATATTTGCTCATACTCACACTCATAGTCGCTCTATCACACCCTCTATTTTACTATATGTCGAAATTAATTCAAGTATTTTATCTACATATAGAGAACTTTTTTTCTGGTCTCCGGAAAATATCATGTGTTATTATTTTTTTCAACTCATTATCTCATAACTCTCATTCCTTCTGGAAACATTGACAGGCTCCCCTGCATACAATAAACCATAAATAAACCCATGGAGGCTAATCAAATGAGTGATTTAACTGCTACAAACTGCGGATGCAACGATTCCTGCGGATGTGCACAGAACAATAACGGATGGGGCGGCGGATGCAACTGGATCTGGATCCTCCTGCTTCTGTCCTGCTGTGGCGGCGGCAGCTTTTTCGGCGGCAACAACGGCTGCGGCTGCAATAACGATTGCGGTTGCGGCTGCAATAACGGCGGCAGTCTGTTTGGCGGCGGCAATTCCTGCAACTGGCTGATCTGGATTCTCCTGATCTCCTGCTTCTGCGGCGGCAACAACAGCTGTGGCGGCGGATGCGGCTGCTAAGACTCTGTCGGTGAACTGAGGCGGCATCCGCCGCCATACCACCCCATGTCAGAGGGCGGGAAGAGGCTCCCTTGGGAGCCTCTTCCCATGTAGACAGGTACTCATAACCGTACCTATATTTACATAGGATAGTAATAAATATACGTTTCTGCATGTATCAATATCTGATGTATGCACAGCACCTGATATCTGTATTGATGCAGGATTACGGGAAGCCGGAAAGGACTGGAGAATTCCATGGAAGAGAACGAATTGGGGAGCATCACCGCATTTGATTCCCTGTTTACCACCAACCGCATTCAGATGATGAAGGTACTTCTGCCTTATCTGAAACCGGAACAGCAGAGGGCTCTTGCCGTCTGTATTAAAATAATGGAATTAAATTACACCTTGTCTTTTTTCAAGAACAATCCTCATGCCACATCCTTCCGCCTCCCGCATAAATCCGACACCTCTCAGCTTTGGGATGAAATACTGCCCTTCTGCGGACCGGAAGAACGCGGCAAAGTGGAAAATATGAAAAACATGATGCAAAGTATGAAACAGATGCAGGAAATGATGGAGACAATGCAGATGATGCAGGAAATGTTCCCTGAGGGAATGGATATGGAGAACATGGATCTGTCCTCCATTATGGAGATGATGGGAAACAGCACTTGAAGCATATTATCACCGCCCAAATAAATAACACCCGATACATATAGATATATGTATGTACGTGTGGACATGTATGTATTCATATGTGTTCTAAAAAGCAAAAAATGATGTCCGGTCTGTTGACCCGAAACAGCCGTAAAAGTATAAATACAAAGCTGTCAATATAGAGTAATTTATATGCATATTATTAAAC
>JAIEKC010000584.1:0-7232 GCA_029064505.1 Acetatifactor sp. | reverse complement strand
AAAGCCGGTAGAGGAATAGCCGCGGCCATGAAACAGTACTCCTGGGGAAACACGTCCTAACCGATCCAGCGCAGGTTCTCACCCGGTATTTCGTAATCGAAGCTCCAGTTTTGCCAGAAGCCCAGCATGGAATCGCCGAATTGGTTGTCGTAGTCGGGCCTGGCCAGAAAGGGTCCTTCCGCAGCCCGCTCTTCGGGCGGGAGGGCGGCAAAAATGGGATTCTCCCCGCCCAGACCGGCACGATATCCCATCAGCCACATGGTCAGGTTCATCAGATCGTAAAACCTTCCGGGTCGGGGCCAACGCAGCAAAGTCCATTTTGCATCCTCCGGGAGAGCGGCAATCTGAAAGGAAAAGGGGATTCTGTCCTCTGCGGCGCAGAGGCCGGGGTATTCCTTCAAAAGCTGAATTGCCTGCTCAGCAGGGCAGTTGATGACAGAGAAGCAGCTGTAACCTGTCAGGTCAAAGGGGAAATCCGGTTGTTTGCTCATAGTTATATCACTCCTTTAATATGTGCTTATCTTTGCTGAATTTATTATAGCATGGGCGCTTTGGATTGTCCATAAACAGGATATGATCCCGTTGCAGGAACTGAACGGATCGTTACTGTTCACAGGTGCCTCCGCGAGGTGTTTTCGTGCGTACTTTGCACGAACAATCCAAAGCAATCATTTGATTGCTTTGACTGCAGGCGCCAAAATGAGCGCACATTGTTCATTTTGTGTGCATCATGTTACTGGTCACGGCAAGGCCGTGAACAGTAACAACGGATCAAGAGAGCGGTTACAGCAATTTTTATAAACGAAAGAGCAAATTCCGGAATTGTATTGGGCAGGGACTCTGCTATACTGAAATCAACGGAATGTGTTTCCGTAGTGTGTTTGAAAATGCTTTCCGGATGAATTCTTTCGCAATTTCCCGGAGCGAAAGCATATGCCGCACAGGCGGCGAAATGGAGGAAAAAATGAGCGGAGCAAGAGTATGGATGGAAAAGGTGATGATACCCACTTATGAGATCGGGGAGGCGGAGAAGAATCCCATTTTCCTGGATAAGCGTGTCTATCAGGGAAGCTGCGGCAAGGTGTACCCGTATCCTACCGTGGAGAAGATCAGTGACGAGAAGCGGGATAAGGAGTATGAAGCGGTCTGGCTGGAGAATGATTACATAAAGGTCATGGTGCTGCCCCAGCTGGGCGGCAGGATCCAGAGGGCCTATGACAAGACCAACGGTTACGATTTCGTATATTATAACCATGTGATCAAACCGGCTCTGGTGGGGCTGACGGGTCCCTGGATCTCAGGAGGCATTGAATTTAACTGGCCCCAGCACCACAGACCCACCACCTTTCTGCCGGTGGATTATATCCTTTCGGAAAATGAGGACGGCAGCAGTTCCGTGCTGCTCCATGACGTGGATCAGATGTACGGTACAAAGGGTCTGATGAAGATCACCCTGTATCCCGACAAAGCTTACATTGAGATCACCGGACAGCTTTACAACCGGACAGCCCTGCCCCAGACCTTTCTCTGGTGGGCCAACCCGGCGGTGGCGGTGAATGACAACACCCAGTCCATTTTCCCGCCGGATGTCCATGCGGTGATGGACCACGGCAAGAGGGATGTGTCCCGTTTCCCCATTGCCACCGGCGTATATTATAAGAAGGATTACAGTGAAGGAGTGGATATTTCCCGATATAAAAATATTCCGGTGCCCACCTCTTACATGGCAGAGAAATCAAAGTATGACTTTGTGGGAGGATATGATCACGGTGTGGGCGCGGGAGTGCTGCATGTGGCGGATCATCATGTGTCCCCCGGGAAAAAGCAGTGGACCTGGGGCTGCGGGGACTTTGGCAGGGCGTGGGACCGGAATCTCACGGATGAGGACGGCCCCTACATAGAGCTGATGACAGGCATGTTTACCGATAACCAGCCTGACTTTACCTGGCTGAAGCCCTTTGAAGAGAAGGTCTTCACACAGTATTTCATGCCCTACAAGGCGGTGGGACAGGTGAAGAACGCCACTAAGGAAGCGGCTGTGCATCTGTCTCTGGAGGACGGAAAGGCGAAGGTGATCGTATATGCCACCCCCGAATACGGGAAAGCCCAGGTCGTGCAGACCGTCAGGGGGGAGACGGTTCTTAAGGATACGGTAAAGCTGTCCCCGGTGGACATTTACGAGAAGGAGCTGACCGTGGGCGCGGTGAAAGAGGAAGAGCTGCATCTGGCCGTCTGCGCGGAGGGAAGCTGCCTGGTGGAGTACCGGCCCGAAGCTCCGGAGATCCCGAAACTGCCGGAGCCTGCTCAGGCGGCGAAGGATCCTGCAGAGATACAGACCTGTGAGGAGTTATATCTCACCGGTCAGCACATTGAGCAGTACCGTCATGCCACCTATCAGCCCGACCCTTATTATCTGGAGGGGCTGAAGCGGGATCCGGGAGACATCAGGATCAACAATGCCTATGGCGCCCTGCTGATGAGAAGAGGGCAGTTTCAGAAGGCGGAAAAATATCTGCGAAAAGCGTTGGAGCGTCTGACCTGGAAGAATCCCAATCCCTACAACAGCGAGACTTATTATCTGTTGGGACTTGACCTGTTTTACCAGGAACGGGAGGCAGAGGCTTATGACGCTTTCTACAAGGCCGCATGGAGCAATGAGCAGCAGGAGATGTCCTTCTACTATCTGGCGGCCATTTCCGCCCGAGAGGGGAAATACGCCCGGGCACTTGACTTCGCGGACAGGGCTTTGGTGAAGAATGCCCATAATATCAAGGCCAGAGGATTAAAGGCGTATCTTCTGAGGAAGATGGGGAAATACGGGCAGGCCGCGGCATGGGTGGAAGAGAATCTGGCGTTGGATCCTTTTGACTTTGTGTCCTGCAATGAGAAGATTCTGCTGGCGGCGGATGCGGACAGTCCGGTGCAGAGTTATGCGGATATGCGCGCACAGCTGAACGGCAAAATGCGCGATTTCCAGGGAAATTACCTGATGACTGCCAGAGATTACGCGGAGTTCGGGGCATATCAGGAAGCCGTTGACATTCTGCGGGAGTGCCATAAGGACTATCCCATGCTCACTTATTACGAGGCATACTACCGCAGTAAGATGGGAGAGGATGTGTCGGAACTTCTAAAGAAGGCGGAGGGTCAGCCCTCGGATTATTGTTTCCCCAATAAGCCAGAGGATATCCCGGTGCTTCGTTTTGCCATAGGGCAGGGCTGTCGGGGGAAGGCGGGCTATTATCTGGGCAATCTCTTCTATGACAGGCAGCAGTGGGAAGAGTCTCTGGCACTGTGGGAGGATTCCGCCCGGGCGGAGGATACCTTTCCCACCACCTTCCGCAATCTTGCACTGGTTTACTATAACAAGTGCGGAGAGCCCCAAAAGGCAAAGGCGGCCATGGAGAAGGCTTTTGCCCTGGACCCCTCGGATGTCCGTATTTTCCTGGAGCTGGATCAACTATACAAGAAGCTGGGGTGGACCTTTGAGGAGCGTCTGGCGAATTTCGAGGCTCATCCGGAACTGATCGACGGCAGGGATGACCTGTATATCGAATATATCACTCTGATCAACATGTGCGGTGACAATGAGAAAGCCCGCCGCTGCATTATGGGCAGAAAATTTCATCCATGGGAAGGCGGCGAAGGCAAGATTACCACACAGTACACCATCGCCCTCCTCGAGATGGGGAAGAAAGCGCTGAGAGAGCAGAATTTCGCGGAGGCGGAGCGTCTGATCAGGGAAGCTCTGGTGTATCCGGAAAATCTGGGAGAGGGCAGACTGGAAGGCACGAAGGACAATCATTTGTATTATCATCTGGGACTGGTTCTGGAGGCACAGGGCAGAGCGGAGGAAGCGGCGGAGTGTTACCGGACAGCCACCACAGGCACGGATGAACCGGCAGGCGCCATGTATTACAATGACCAGCCTGCGGACATGATCCTCTATCAGGGACTGGCGTACCTGAAACTGGGCAGGGTAAAGGAAGCCCGCGCCCGCTTCTACCGGCTGATCGATTACGGTGAGCAGCATCTGGAAGACAGGGTTAAGATCGAATATTTCGCAGTCTCCCTTCCGGAATTCCTCATCTTTGACGAGGACTACACGGCACGAAACCGCGCTCACTGCTATTATCTGATGGCACTGGGAAATATCGGTCTGGGCAGGCAGGAGAAGGCGGATGCCTTTCTCAGGGAGGCAGCCGCCATAGAACCGTCCCATATGATGTGCCGGATTTATGGGAGGCGATAGGCTGTTTACAACGGACTTCTGGTCTGTGGGAACTTTTGCGGGGCAGGAGGGCGGCATGGGTCAGCCGATCGATCACAGGCATCCGGTCTTTGACCGCTTTCCCACGGAATTTCACACTAACTGGCAGTGGTGGCGGATGGCGGCACAGCGGGCGGTGATCCTGCCGAAACGTTGTCAGGCCATTGTGACGGAGATGGACAGCTATGCTTTCCTGCGGCCCATGGTACAGCTGATGGAATGCAGGTGCGGAAACGGGAAGCTGATGTTTTCCTCCATGGGCCTGCAGGATCTGCAGCAGTATCCGGAGGCGAGGGCGCTGTTGGATTCCATCTACCGCTACATGGATCCGGACCGGTTTGAACCAAAGCAGAGCCTGGAGATGGAAATGTTTGAGGAGATCATCGCGTCTCGTCCAGATACAGGTCAACCCTGCGCTGAATGATCTCCATTGTGTCGTCGAGGGTTTTGATTCCCTCGAAGTAGGGAGGGATTTCCTCCATAACAATCTCCAGGATCTGCTCCTGTGGACTTTCATAGATTTCCGCCATGGAAAGCAGATTCTCTATTATCTGCCTCTCCTCAAAGGGGGGCAGATCTGTTCCCAGGTACTCCGTACGCTGATCTTCCCTCTGGAAAGCTTCTTCCAGTTCCCGTTTCAGAACGGGGATTCCCCATGACGCAGATGAGGCGGCATCCCTGTCGTCCCCGGGCTGCGGATCCAGTTTCCCCGCCAGAAAGTGTTCCAGAAAGACCCATGCCCCCTCTTTGTTGGAGGCGTTGGCAGGAATCGCATACAGGCCGCCTGTGGCGGAAAGATGGGCGCGGGGGATTCCGTCCGGAGCCGGGTAACCCACAGGAACCGGCTGATCTCCGGAGGAGTATACTTTCAAAGTCCGGAATATTTCCCAACTGTCAAACCCCCAGTCCATCAATAATGCCTCCTGCTGGTGCAGCCGGTGGCATTCCTCCGACAGCGGCACATTCTCTGTCCGCTCAGGATATGCGGCGGCCAGCTCCAGTATCTTCCGTAAGCGGGTCATCTCGTCCTGTTCCCGCTCCGCCCACAGACTTTCCTCCGTGTAGGCCAGACAATAGCTCAGAAAGTCTTCTCTGGTGAGGGAGCTGGTCAGGGGGATGTCCGGATTCTGTTCCATCAGTGTCAGCAGATCGGAGGCAGTCCACCCGGCAGTTTCATCCACAACGCCTGCTTTTGCCCATAATGTCTGTACGGAGACCCGCCTGGGAAGGGCAGGGAGTTTCCCCTCGTAAGTGAAGGCTTCCACCACGCTCCCTACAAAGTCCTCACGGCTCAGAAGCTCACTCTCCGCCAGGTACGGCATCAGATCCTCCAATACCCCTGAAGAAGTCCAGAGTTCCGTCTCCGGGGAATCAAAAACCAGGATATCCGGTACGTCCCCGGACATCAGATCCGTATACAGGCGCAGATCCATGGCTTCCACGGAGGTATTCGGCTCACCGGAATCGTAGGAGCGCAGTGTCACGTGGTAGCCGTAGCCGCCCTCGTTGAAAGCCGCAGTGCATTCCTCCAACAGCGGATTTGTCTTCCGGATTCCCAGGATCACCTCCGTGCGGGGCCTCTGTTCCCCATCCTCCCGGGGCGGAAATCCGCCGTTTTCCCTGTCCGCGGATAGCCATAATCCCACTGCCAGGCATATAACAACAGCCGAAACCGGTCCGACAGCGCTCCATAAGCCCACAGACAGGCGCGGACCAGATCCTGATCTCAATTTCGTTCTTAGCGCTGCAGAACATTGCGGAGAAGAGTCCTGCGTCAGAGCAGAGCGTTTTTTGGAGAAATATTGCGTCAGGGATTGCCGCATGGAGAAACGTGGTATCGAGGAATACCGGTTCTTGCTTCGGAGATTTGTTTTCATAAGTAAGATGCCGCAGACAAGAAGCATCCATAAAATGGGCGGAACCAGATACAGGACAGCGGCTGCCGTAAATCCCGCGGCATCCCCTGTCTGATAGCGGAACAGTCCCACGGAGAGGGGCATGTATTCCTCCGATTCCAGATAGATCAGAGGTGTATCCAGCATGTTCCAGAACTGGGCGCATTCCAGGGTAAAGCATACCAGGATCACGGGAACAAGGTAAGGCAGGATCACTTTCCACAGGAGGGTGCCCACGGAATCGGATTCCAGGCGGAATTGCTCATAGGCGGCTCTGGGGATAAGGCGCATGCCAAGGCTCAGGAGAAGCACGGAATATGGCTGGAACATGCCGGACAGGATGACTGCCCACGGGGTATCCAGAAGATCCAGACGGTCCATGATGATGTAATGGGGCAGCATGGTGACCTGGCCCGGCAGGAAGAGCACGAACAAGAGAAAGGAAAGAACAAAGCGCAGAGGCCTGTTGTTCAACAGATAGATGGACAGCGCAAGGGGAAGGGCGATCAGAAGCCCCAGTGAGGCGGAGAGCAGCGTATAAAGTACAGAATAGGAAAACTGCATCCGGAACAATGCGTCCCGGGATACCATTTTCAATGCATCTGTGCCTCCTTTCACAAGATCCGCGCACAGTATCAGTGCAGGGGCAAGTGCAAGAAACGCGCATCCCAACAGCACAAGGAATGCTATTCGGTTTTGGCGAGAGTGTTTCATTTCGGATTTTCTCCTTCCCGCGGATCTGCTGTGGAAAATCGTTCCACATGTGTGTTTGGATCGTACTAGTGTACTCGTTTCGACACAAGGACAAAAACAGGCAAAAGCAGCACGATCACTAAAATGGAAGCCGACGCCAAAGTCTGGTAGTTCAGCCGGAGAAAATGGTTGTTCAGGAAAAAATGCAGTGTATAGACCTCCCTGGGGGGATAATTTGTCCCAAAGAGAAAGTAGATTTCCCGGAAGATCTGCATCCCCTGGCTGAGGCAGAAGAGTACCGCAAGCAGCAGATATTGTCTCAGGGCGGGCAGCAGCAGCTTCCGGAAACAATAACCCCGTCCCGCGCCCTCCAC
>JAIEKC010000583.1:0-7232 GCA_029064505.1 Acetatifactor sp. | reverse complement strand
ATGCAGACCATGGAAATCCTGAAAGCATCTCTCCAATTTTTCCTCAGACAGACGGGCAATCTGGGCGTAACGCTCCTCCCCTGTGTCCTGATACAGAAGCCACATGATTCCTCCCCAGAAGCCATTGGTCCACCAGTTCAGTCCATCATCCACATTCCACTCTCCGGAAAGATCCGATCTGTCGTCATAATCACCGTTTTGATCCGTCTGATAGGGAATCTTATCCCTGTTTTTCTCACTCACCCATTCCATCTTTTCGCGGATTTTCCCGATCACGGTATCCGCCCATTCCACATAACGCTCCATAGCTCTCCTTTATTCCGGTTTTGCATGTGTCCGAACAGTGCCTTGGCCGGCAGAGTCATTTACGGCCGCCCTGGGATCCGTAAATGCCTTGGGATCTATTCGAACGCCTGCTGTTGTCCCATTACCGCCTTCTGCAATCGGGTTCCGGTTCCATATCTGCACCGGAAGCCATTTCCCGGTTCCATGTCTGCGCGGCACATTACATCCGGAACACAATGTCATCGGCAAATTCTCCCACTTCGATATTGGCCTGCTCCAGACTCTCCGTTCTGACTCCGTCCCGGATGAAGCCGTCTATCACAATATCCTCCACCCTGTGTCCCGCATCATAACCGCAGATGCGGGACGTTTCCTCCCCGTGACCCGACATCACATGAATCTGTTCCAGACGGATCCCGGTGATGAGACGGCCCGGAGCGGGATTGTAGTCCTTATTCCATTTCACCTGAAGATCCAGCACCCTGCCATGGGCAAAGGGCTCTATCCTGATATTCCGGTAGATCACATTACGCACGGTATTCTTATCGCCTGCGTTGATACACATGACTCCCAGATAATCCGCCTGAAATTCATGGTGCTCCAGCACATCAATATTTTCAAACAGCACATTCTCAATGATATCCCCCTCCTCCTCATGAGCGCCGTGTGTACCGATCATCATCGGATGGGCCACATCCGCCCACAGGCTTAAGTTTCTCACTGTAATGTTCCGGCTGTCTCCCCGGTTATCCCAACGGCTGCCATAGATGGCAATGCAGTCATCGGAGGTACGCAGAAACCCTCCTTCGATCAGCACATTCCTGCAGCTCATCATATCGATTCCGTCGCTCCAGCCCTCACAGCTGAACGATTTCACATTCCGTATCGTGACATCCCTGCAGTCGCCCATGTGGATCGTATAGTGAGGCGGATTGACAAAGATCAGATTCTCCACTGTCAGATCACGGCTATGACTTAACCTGAGTCCGTTCACTCCGCTGAACCGGTCATAATCCGCCAGATAAAGCATTCCTCTGCCCCAAATACGGATATCCTCAACATGATCACATATAAGAGCGCCCTTCAGCACGGCTCCGCCCTCCAGATAGACTTTGGTATGAGAGGGCAGATGCCAGATAAATTCCGTCACATAATGAAATCCGGCCTCTATGTATACCAGTCTTCCTTCCGGCATACGGCTGACCAACTCATTTATGCCATCCCCTATCCCCTGGGAGTCCTTTATCACCAGCACGTTCTCTCCCTCTTTGTCCGGTTTTTCTTCGATTGCTCCCGCAAACAGATGGAGATTATGGAACCTTTCCTCATTGCATTCGACGGACAGATTGGCGGGGCGCTCCAACACAAAGGTGACCCGTTTCGGCTCCACAACGGGTACGATCCCCAACGCAAGGGGTCTGATGTCTGCCTTATAAAGGGAATAGAAACGGGGAAATGTGATCTCCACCTCTACCGCTCCCTGAAAATCAAACACTGCCATGGAGGCCGCCCGGACATCATGCATGTCCACCCGGACGCGATAGCAGTCCACCTCCCGCCACTGCTCCTCTCCCAGAGGCCGCACTTTCAAAATATGATCCCTCTGCCTGACCGCACCCTCCGGTATGGGGTAGACTTCCACCCTGTTTCCTTTGCCTCCCTGATCAGTCATACCTGTACTTACCATGGAATAATTCCTTTCTGCCACGATATCTTCTCCTGCACAAACAGTAATACCTCTGCTCCATGAAAGTATTTTATCATCTTGACAGACTTTATACTATTGCTTAAAATGTAACTTACTGACTTATTCTGCTATTTGGCAGCCTTTTCACTGTTTTTACTTACTTTTATTTCCAAGGAGAACGCTATGATCACGGTGGGCAGCTGCGGCTACGATTCCATGCATAAAATCATACATGACCGTTTTTTCCCTGACGGCTATGACGACCATGTCCTTCTGCTCATCAAAACAGAATCCTTTTTTGAGACAAACGGGATCACCCAAAACATGCCTCCCAACACAGTCATGATCTACAGTCCCCATACCTATGTCCACTACGGGCTCCGGGAACTTCATTATAATGATGACTGGATCCATTTCCAACTGTCTAATGAAGATACGGATCTCCTAAAAAGGCTGATGCTTCCCGAAAATAAACCCTTTACTCTGACTCACCTGGGTTCTTTGACAGAGTACAGCAGGCTGGTGGTTCAGGAAAAGCTGTCCTCCCACTCCCATAAACAGGAGATAATGGATTCCCTCATGCGCTCCCTCTTTTACTCCATTGCGGATCAGCTTTATTCGGAGACCAATGAACATGTACATCATAAGTATTACTATCCCATGAACAGGCTGCGCATGGAGATCTTCAATGCCCCATACAAAAAATGGGCTATACCGGAGTTGGCCCACGAGCTCTGCCTGAGTATATCCCACTTTCAACATTTATATAAACATTTTTTCGGCACCTCCTGTATTCAGGATGTGATTCATGCCCGGGTTAAGTACGCCCGGCTTTATCTGTGCATTTCCGAAATGCCCGTCTCCTCCCTGGCAGTCTTCTGCGGTTATGATAACGAACTGCATTTTATGCGCCAGTTTAAAAAGCTCACCGGCATGACTCCCAGCCAATATAGAGAGACGCATCGCCATCAAGAGGGAGAAAGAGTATCCCGTTCCTGACGCATCGGTATGCAACTTACTTTTTCTGCAAAATACCACACCGGATTTTTCGGAAACTCTTTCACACCAAGATAGCAGGAGCAGCATTTTCAGAATAATGTGTGATTCCTATATACAAAATGCGGGAAAATGTGTAAAAATATTGTTACAGGCATGGAAAAACGTAATATACTGTATTTGACCTATATGACATTTATCAAGGCTCTGCGGAATTTGACTCATTGCCCGCAAGAATAAAAGGACGGTACATTTCATGGATAGAACAGCGATAAATACCTTAATAAAATGGAAATCTGATGCCGACCGGAAACCCATGTTACTTAAGGGTGCCAGGCAGGTGGGCAAGACATGGCTGATGAAAGAATTCGGAAAAAAGTACTATAAAAGCTGTGTCTATTTCAACTTTGACGAGGAAGAAGAACTGAAAACCTGCAAGGATCACCCGCATTCAGCGCGAGTTGATCGAGATTTATGAAAACGACTTTTCCAAGCATAATGGCCGCGTCAACAGCGGGCGTATTCTTATGGTGTTTCGCAGTATCATTTCCCAGCTTGCAAAGCCAAACGAGATGTTCATGTATGGTGCGGTGCGCGAGGGCGGCAGAGCCAGAGATTTCGAAGAAGCAATCGAATGGCTTGTTTCCGCAGGAATGCTCTGCAGGGTCTATAATTTCTCCATACCCGAATATCCTTTGGCCGCCTTTGATAAACCGGATCAGTTCAAACTGTTTGTTTTTGATACGGGACTGTTAAAACATATGGCCGGAATCGATAACGGCGCCATTTTACTAAAAGCGGATTATCAATTCAAGGGACCCTTGACCGAAAATTATATAATACAGCAACTCCGTGGTCAGTTTGAAACCGATCCCCGTTATTACTCAGACAAAAAAAGCAAAATCGATTTTGTCATTCAGTATGGTATGGAGATCATTCCTGTTGAAGTAAAGGGTGGGGAAAGCAAATCCGCACTAAGCTTTAAAAAGTATATTGCAGACCGCAGCCCCAGATACGCCGTCCGGTTCTCGAAGCTTGGATACCGCAGTGACGGAAATTTCTGTAATATACCCCTTTATCTTGTGGGGAAAGTTCGAGAATTACTATAAAAGTTCCCAACTTTATCTGCGGAAACCGCGCAGTCCGAATGATCGCCCCTGCTTATTCGGCAAGACAGCCGTCCGCCAGACTGTACACCCTTGCGGTTTGTGTGAATCTTCACAGCAAACCGCAGACTTTCACATATCATTATACTTTACGGGTCAAAGAATCCAAGATGCAGCGATAGATCCAAAGGGCAGCTCCCGCCGTCACAAATTCCGTAAGACAGAAAGCATACCACACTCCGTCCGCCCCCACAGCTCTGCTGAACAGCCAGGCTGCCGGCAGGATGATGAATACATATCGCAGCAGTGAGATGATCAGGGACTGCCCTCCTTTTCCCAGTCCCTCCAGGGCTCCGGAACAGGTGACGGAAACCGCCGATATCACAAATCCCAGGCTGATGATATGCAGCGCCCTTATCCCGATCTCCACGGTCTCGGCGCTATCCGAGAACAATCCGATGAGCTGCCCCGGGATCACCCACGAAAGGAGCGTTCCCGCCAGCATGATCCCCATATTCATTCTCAGTGCCGTGAGGAAAATCTTTTTCACACGCTCATGCTCTCCCGCGCCGAAATTGTAACCCATCAGCGGTCTTATCCCCTGAATGATCCCGTTTGCGGTGAGATAGATAAATGTCTGCAGCTTATAATACACTCCCAGAACCAGAACATATTTTTCCGAAAAATCCGCCAGCAGACCGTTTAACATGGAGATCAGCAACGAGGGCAGCGCCAGATTCAGTGTGGCAGAAATGCCTACCGAGTACATTTTCCGGATCACGGCGCTGTCGGGCTTCATCTGTTTTCGGCTTATCTTCACTGCAACAGGGCAAAACAGATAAAACAACAGGTAAACAAGGAGCGTGACGCACTGTCCGATCCCTGTGGCATAAGCCGCTCCCGCAATACCCATCTCCGGGAAAAAGCCGATTCCGAAGATAAGCAGCGGATCCAGGATAATATTCACCACACAGCCGCACATCATGCTGAACATGGAAATCTTCATCCTGCCCACGGCCTGAAAAATTTTCTCAAAGGCCAGCCCCAGCGCAATCACGGGTGAAAACAGAAATGCCCTGTTGGAATAAAGCAGCGCCAGACGGATGATCTCCCCGTCGGAAGTAAAATTCTTCAAAAACAACGGCATTCCCATTATACAGATGCCCGCCAGCAGCACGCCGTGGGCAAAGCTGAACAAAGCGCCCTGTGTGGCCGTTCTGTCCGCCCTGTCCCGGTCCCCGGCGCCCAGATAGAAGGCAATCCCCGCATTCATACCGATCCCGAATCCAATGGCAATGGCATTGATCAGATTCTGCACCGGGAACACAAGCGCCAGTGCCGTCATGGCATTTTCACTCACCCTGGCCACAAAATAACTGTCAATGATATTGTACAATGCATTGACCGCCATGGAAATGACCATGGGCAGTGACATGGATACCACCAACGGCAGTATCTTCTTCTCTTTCATAAATGTCTGTTCCATATATTTTCCCTCTCCTGTTCCGCATCCGCAGATACTCATGTGCATTGGCAGACTGCCGCCTGTGACAGTTATGGCGCGTCCGGCACTGACTGTTGCAATTTGTCATCCGCACAGCAAGTAGAATGTACCTGCCAAAATGTGTCGAAACGTCCGCAAGATCATGTCCATAAAAATAGCCACACAATTACGCGAAGCAATTGTGTGGCGAAAAAAAGATTCCTCTTGAAAAATCCACTCCTGTACAGGTTTTATAAAAATTTTATATCACATATTTGCCGAATGGTCAACACCAATTTCAATCTTTTGCGCATAGCCGCAGGAGACCCCTCCCGAAATCCTGCAAAGGAACTGCAGCAGACCTTTCATATAAAATCCCATGAAATCATCCTGTACACTTACAAAGGAACCGTCATCATAAGTCCCTCATAAATCCCCACCGGCACTTCAACCCCAAAGGGATATTCCTCCATACTGTCCTGTTCAAAGCTGTAGACCGTTACCATTTTCCTGTCCGGATCGGCCACCCAGTACTCCCTGACTCCTGCCGTGCGGTACTTAAATAGTTTTTTATAGTAGTCCATCTGTTTACTGCCGGGGGAAACAATTTCAATGATCCAGTCCGGAGCTCCCTGACAGCCTTTATCCGTGATCTTATCTTTATCACAGATAACACTGATATCCGGTTCCACATATGTTTTGTCATTTTCATTCAGAAATACGGCAAAGGGAACAGGAAAGACTTCACACTTTCCCTCTTTGTCCTGAATATAATTTCCGATCTCTCTGTCAAAAAAATGGACCAGCCTCTGGTGTACTGTACCTGGCGGTGCCATATAATAGATCTTCCCATCGATCAGCTCCGCGCGCTCTCCATCAGGCAGCGCATAAATATCATCTATTGTATACATGTCTTCTTTGTTCAATGCATCCATATTGCCGCGCCTCCGTTCCGTCGGACTGTTTTAACAATATTATAGACAACTCTGACTGAAAAATCAACGTGTTATGCCCTGAGCGCCCCACAATCTCTTCTCAATTGAGTTCCAACGGTTCTCTCAACAGTTCATTGATTGTGAACGCACATATCCTGTGATAAAATCCTTATATACAAGACACACTCTGAGATAATTTATGGATATCCGGTCACAATATTATGGAAATGCGGTGTTCTTCCCTTTGATCCGCATCGGCGCAGGACAGCGGCACGGCAGTCTGTATACACGTCACTGACACCCACTGCAGCCGGAGCTGCAAAGATCCGCCTGCAAAGGAAAGAGCACCTTTCGGAAACAGTGCATTCTGACAGGATGGAGCACCGGAATAAGAAAAACACAGCAACACTTCAGGACGACAAGACACAGGAGGGAGCCAATGCTTGACAGGGAAAAAGTCGGAAGAGCAATTTCCGAACAGAGAAAAACAAAGGGAATGACGCAGAAACAGCTTGCAGACATGCTGAATGTGTCCTATCAGGCCGTCTCCAGATGGGAGCAGGGAATCTGCCTTCCCTCTGTGGATATGATTTACGATATTGCAAAGATACTGGAGATCACTGTTGATTTCCTTCTGAACGGCCTTTCCGGAGAGAGAAAGACCATCAGCTACAGCGATACCGGTCTGGATGTGAATAAGCTCCATATGATAAAAGACCGTCTGGCCGCCCTTGTCCCCA
>JAIEKC010000582.1:0-2210 GCA_029064505.1 Acetatifactor sp. | reverse complement strand
CTTCTGATGCCTGTCCTTGTGGGCCCCGCAGGGATTCATGGAATCATTGACATGAACCGCCCTGAGACGTTCCATACCGATCACGCTGTCAAATTCCCTTACCACATCATCCAGATGCTCTGCGATATCATAGCCGCCGTCCCATACATGGCAGGTATCCAGGCATACGCCCACTTTATCGGAAAGCTCCACCTTATCGATTATGCTGCGGAGCTCTTCAAAATTCCTTCCTACCTCCGTGCCTTTCCCCGCCATGGTCTCTAAGAGCACTGTGGTATGCTGCTCCGGCTTCAGCACCCGGTTCAGCGCATCCGCGATCAGCTCAATTCCCTGTTCCGCCCCCTGTCCCACATGGCTTCCGGGATGAAAATTATACAGCGCATCCGGAAGCATTTCCAGACGCCTGATATCATCCGCCAGTGTTTCCAGCGCAAACTGCCTCGTTCTCTCCTCTCTGGCGCAGGCATTGATCGTATAAGGCGCATGAGCCAGAGTCATACCGATCCCCGTCTCCTCAAACAGGGACAGCATGGCCTCTATATCCGCTTTCTGCCACTCCTTCGCGGCGCCTCCCCTGGGATTCCTGGTAAAATACTGAAAGGTGGTGGCGCCTATGGACTGCGCCGTCTTCGCCATATCCAGAAAACCTCTCGATGAAGATAAATGACATCCGATCCTTAACATAAACTTTTATTCCCTTTCTGTTTCGCCGCCGTTACTGCATCATGGCTATCTGTCTATACATTGCATAAGTTTCTTCTCCCCGGATCGATCCGTACAGCCAAGCCCGTCTCATCCTTCAAGGAAATAATTCACAGTTCGAGCTTCTGAAACAGTACCAGCACTCAAACTGTGAATCATTCATGACTGACGCGCTGTAAATTCCCAATGGAATAAACGGCGCGCCGGACCTTTCTATATAATACGCCTCACCGACAATATGGTCTTATACTGCGCATTGCTGATCTTAATTCCCGTCCTGGAGCTGCTGGCGTGGACGATCAGATTATTTCCGATATAAATGGCCACATGACCGTCATAACAGATCAGGTCGCCGGGCTGTGCTTCCTCATAGGAAACACCCGTTCCCGCGCTCCTCTGCTGGCTGGAGGTCCGGGGCAGCGAATATCCGTAATCCGCATATACTCTGTATGTAAACCCGGAACAGTCCGCTCCCTGTGTCAGGCTGGTACCTCCCGCCACATAGGGATTTCCCACAAACTGGCAGGCATAATTGGCAATCTGTTTGCCCAGGTCACTGCCGGAAGTGGAATTGACAACCTGTGTATAATTTGTTGTGGAAGGCGTTGGATTGGAGGTGGTAGTGGTGGGCTTCTTGTTCTGTGCCGCCTGCGCCGCCAATGCCGCCTGTAATTCCTTTAATCTCTTCTGCTCCTGCTGCAGCTGCTTCTTTGACACGGCTGCCTCCTGCTGCAGACGGCTGATCTCCGCGTCATAATTGGCCGATTCTCTTCTTTTCTGATCAAGCAATACATCCAGACTTGCCTTCTGGTCCTGCAGGCTTTTCCTGTCGGCCTCCAGATTCTGCATATCCTGCTCCAACGCGGCCTTTTCCGCTTCCAGCCGGTTCCACAGCTCCAGTACAAGTTCCTTTGTCTCGATGAATTCATTCAGCATGCGCTTATTGCACTCATATACCTTCTCTATATAATCCATGCTGTTCAGAATATCTCCGATACCCTTGCCGCTTAACAGCGCGTTCAGATACGAATCGTCACCGTTTTCATACATCAGGCGCGTCTGAGCCGCCATGCTTGCCCTCTGGTCTTCCTCCTTCTGGAGCGCTGCTTCATACTCTGCCTGCGTTTCCTCGATCTGTGCCTGCTTCTCCGCAATCTCCGCTTCCTTCTGAGCGATCTCATCCTCCAGCATACCGATACTTGTCATGGTGTTGAGTATCTCCGCATTCAGATCATCGATCGCCTCCTGTATCAGATCCTGCTCATCCTCCATTGCGGCAATTTCCGCATTGATGTTCTGAAGCTGTTGGTTGATGCTGTCGATATTGCCCTGTATACCGGAGACCGTAGACGCCTCCGCAGTAAGGGGATGACATATCAGCGGCAATGTGGCAATACCTAAAACCATTATGAAATTTTTTATCATTTTATTCTGCTTTTCCATATCTAAAAGCATACCATATTTTTTATCATTTTTCATCCCCTAAAACCTTAAGGAATTATAAACAT
>JAIEKC010000581.1:0-2527 GCA_029064505.1 Acetatifactor sp. | reverse complement strand
ATTTAAACGATGCAATGGTGCGAAACAGACGATTCAAAAGTACAGTTTCTGACCAGATGGAGTACTAGTGCATGTTTGAAAAATCATTCCCCCGGTCTGCACGCCCCACTTCGCGGCCTGCCGCAAAGTTCGAATTGCATTTCTACATAATTCTGCGAGACCTGTGGGCGTCAAATTTCTCGCGGAATAAGAACCTGAAAAACAGCAACCGGTAATTTATACTTGCAGCTACAAAAATCCGCCGCATAACCCGACTCACGGGCAAGAGATGCTGTGAACGCAGCGGAATATCTCAGACACGAAAATGACCACACTCATCGCGCGGTCATTTTCTGTGATATTTATATATGAGGAATCAGCGCTCCGACTGCATTATATTCCGCCACACATCCCCGCCTGGTCTTTCTCCAACCACATTGTTTTCAACAGGCTGAGTCCAACACACTTTCTCTCATCATATTTTACCGATAAGATCATTCTGCAACGCATCAGCGGAAATGACACAGCCAGCACACTGTTACGGGAAAATCAATCTGATCATTCCGTCGGCTTCTCACCCAGAGTGATTTCCAGATCATAAGAGACATATTCACCGTTTTCCTGACGCATGACGGTGATCGTAGCCGTATCGCCTGCCTTATAGTACTGCAGCACACTCTTTAAGCTGTTATAGGAAGTGATCTTTCTGTCATCAAACTTCACAATGATATCCTGTTTCCTGATGCCTGCCGCATGGGCTGCGGATCCTTCCTCCACATCATAGACGAATACCCCCTGAGGCATGTGGTACATCTGAATGACCTGATCTGTGATCTCCTGCATGACAATGCCTATATATCCTGCTTCCTCCTCAGGCACCCTGTCTTTCATCAGGTCCGCAATAATGGGGCTGGCAGAGCTGATGGGAATGGCATAACCCATACCTTCCACTTTGGTGCTTGCAATTTTATTGGAGTTGATTCCAATGACTTCACCTCTGATATTCAGCAATGCTCCACCGGAATTTCCCTCGTTGATTTCCGCGTTGGTCTGGATAAAAGTTCCCTTAGAGCCATCTTCCATGGTAATCTCACGGTCCAAAGCGCTTACAATGCCATCCGTAACAGACTGACCGATACCAAGCGCATTGCCTATGGCGATCACAGGCTCTCCGAGCTTCAGATTCTCGCTGTCCCCCAAAGCCGCAATGGTAATGGTGTCTCTCGTCTCCTGGCTGAGACTGTCCAGAGGAACTGCAACAACTGCAAGATCCATGTCGACATCCACACCTTTTATGACAGCCTGTGCAGTAGTCCCATCGATAAAGGTGATCTCCAGATCATCCGCGCCATTCACCACATGATTGTTTGAGACGATCAGAAGTTCATTTTCATTCTCCGCCACAATAATTCCGGAACCGCTGGATGCACCCGGCTGGCTGTATGTCTGTCCCCAGATATTATAACTGGTGTTGGTGTAATTATTGATGATGGATACCATTGCCGGCATGACCTGCTCCACCATATCGGATACGTCGTCATGGACATAGGTGATATGAGTAGCTGCCGCCTGACCGTTTGCAGGCAGCGTCAGCATATCATCTGCCGCACCGGGATCTGTCTCGGAGACCTCTTCCCGGGTAAAATAATCCGTTCCCGCCTTTACGCCATAGAAACCTGCTCCCGCAAAAAGGCCGAAACAGAGTCCTAATCCTGCACTGAAAGCAACCTTGCGGAAACCGCTCCCCGAACGCTTAGACCGCTTTGTCTTTTCCTGCGGCAGGGGCGACGCAGCTCTGGCTCTCTCCTCAAGCACTTCCGCAGAACATGCTGTATAATCAAAATAGGGATTTCTGTTCTCGCTTTCATTTTTATTTTCATTTTCATTTTCGTACATGACCGTTAACCTCCTTGTCATTTCTATGAGGAAAGTATAATCCGCATTTGTGACAGAATTGTGTATTTCATATGAAGTAGTTGTGAAAAAATCACACCGTTCAAAGAGATATGCTCACTTTGAACGGTGCAATTTTCCCAGCCCTGCGGACACTCGGATCAGGATGAATCATGAACTTCTTCACGGGGCGGCCCTTGCTGCAAATGTAAATTACTTCGGACAATGAGAAGTTCTTCTCACCCTATTCCACCGTCACCGACTTTGCCAGATTCCTCGGTTTATCCACATCGCAGCCTCTGCCCACTGCCACATAATAGGCAAACAGCTGCAGCGGAATGATCGCCAGCGAATTCGCAAAATAAGGATTGCTCTCCGGAATATAGATCACATAGTCGGAAGCTTTCTCGATGGCCTTATTCTGCTCACTGGTAACCGCCATGACAAAAGCGCCTCTTGCCTTTACCTCCACAATGTTGCTGATGGTCTTCTGAAACAGGGCGGGTTGAGTGGCAAGCGCCACTACCAGAGTGCCATCCTCGATCAGGGATATGGTTCCATGCTTTAATTCTCCCGCGGCATAAGCCTCCGAATGAATATAGGAAATCTCCTTCAGTTTCAGGGAGCCCTCCAGAGAGATCTCGTAATCCACCCC
>JAIEKC010000580.1:0-15741 GCA_029064505.1 Acetatifactor sp. | reverse complement strand
CATCGTTGAGTGAGGTCACCAAAGAGCTAAAGCTCTTGGAATATGGAAATTCAGGCAAGTCATTTGGCGAAATAGGAACGTGGAAGTGCACTAGCCGTGCACTTCCACGTTTCTGAGAAGCTTCTCCACATAAGCAGGCAGACAGAACGCACCTTCATGAAGCCGCGGCGTGTAATATTTTGTCTCCAATCCCCTCTCCAGCCACCGCTCCGCATCCATATCATGAACCGGATGATACTTTTTGGAAGCAAAGCCAAACAGCCAGTGTCCTGACGGATAAGTGGGAATATGTGCCTGGTAGACACGACTGATGGGGAAGCTCTCCACGATCCGCTTATGAGCACGCATACAGGCGGCAGCATCCGTCTCGTAAAAAGGACTTTCGTGCTGATTCACCATAATGCCGTCCTCTTTCAGTGCCTTGTAACAGTTTTCATAGAATTCTTTGGTAAACAGTCCCTCTCCGGGGCCAAAAGGATCCGTGGAATCCACGATGATAAGGTCATACTCGTTTACCTTCGACCGCACAAACTTTAAGCTGTCCTCAAAATATGTCCTGACCTTTTCATTGCGAAGCTCACAGGATACCCTGGGAAGATAGTCCATGCAGACCTTGATCACTTCCTCGTCGATCTCCACCAGATCGATCCGCTCAATCTCGGGGTAGCGCACCAGTTCTTTCACCGCCCCACCGTCCCCGGCACCGATGAGCAGCACTTTTTTTACATTGGGATGTACCGCCATAGGCACATGTACGATCATCTCATGATAGATGAACTCGTCCTTCTCCGTCAGCATGATATAGCCGTCAAGAACAAGAAACCGGCCCAATTCGGGTGATTCGAACACCTCGATCTGCTGAAGCTCACTCTGTCCGCTGTACAACTGCCTGTCTACCCGAATGGATAACTTTACATCCGGTGTATGCGGCTCCGAAAACCATAATTCCATATGCAAACCCTCCTATCCGATTGTTTTTACTGTGCCTGCCGACATATTTCATTGGGTGCCCGTATGCATAAAAAAGACAAGAAACGCTTACCGTCACTTGTCGTAAACTCCTGTTTTATTTCGTTTTCACCTGCCGTCTTCCTGTCAGAAGGATGGGCAGCAGTTATGAAATAAACAGATATGTGATCCAGGTATGCATCCGCACCGGTTTATAGTGACCAACTTATAAAATTTGAGCTTTTAATGCAATCAATAAGGCAACAGGACTGCCAAAATATCTGCAGGGAAGCTTTTCAACTATCTGTTTTCCATATGCTCAAAATATAACATGATTCTATAGGAAAAGTCAATTCAAACTTTTCATTTTTTACAAGGTATGTTACACTAATCGTTGCAATCCGAAATGGACGAAAGGACAATTTTAACAAATGAAAAGCAGACCGAATAACAAATGGTTTATACCTTATATTTTACTTTTGATGATCAGCCTTTTGGCTGAGCTTTTTGTCTTTAACTATAAACACTGGCAGACTCTTCACAATCAGGAGATCATCCCCCAACAGATCACTCTGGGAGATGCTTATGTACCCAACGGGGATGGCACCTATGCATCCGGGGACGGGGACTATTCCATTATGGTCCCTAACCTTGATCTGAACCTGAAATCCGTATATTTTAATATCACAATCCACGACACGGATTCCTCTCTGCCCACTGCCGTCACCATCTATCAATACATCACAGATGCCGGTCACATTTTTGAATATGCCCTGCCTGTAAAGGAGCTTTGGTCCGATCAGCCCAAAAGCCGTTATTATACCTATCACCTATACGGAAATTGTACCGGACTGCGCTTTCTCCCCAATCTGCCTTCCTGTCCTTCTATTTCCATAGATATACGGCTGAACCCCGTCATTCCTCTGTCTTTTTCGCTTTTACGTATGACAGGACTGTTCTTTTCACTGTGTTTTCTGTATTTTTTCCGGCCTTCTTCACCGGTTTACAATATATCCTATCTCAGGATCCCCGCTCTACGGCGGGCGCTCATGCTGGGTGTTCTGTTCTTGATACATATGGCGGTCTTTTGGAAGCTGACAGGATTGGACCCTGACTATACATGGAACATACCGGAGCACCACAGGCAATACCAGAAGCTTGCGGAAGCTTTTCGGGAAGGTTCCGCGGCTCTGCCGGAGGAACCTGCGGAAGCGTTCCGGAGCATGATCAATCCTTACGATCTGGATCACAGGGAGGATATCCTGATCCGCAATAATGCCACATACCTCTGGGATACGGCTTATTTCGACGGAAAATACTATGTCTATTTCGGTGTGGTCCCCGCGCTGCTGTACTATTTTCCCTATCATATGCTGACCGGTGATGCCCTTCCCAACCACATTGCGGTATTTCTTTCATTGACACTGTTGCTGTTGGGCATTATCGGTACTTTGCATGAGATCATTAAAAAATGGTTTCCTGATCTGTCTGTGGGTACCTGGTTCCTGACCACGGAGACTTTCCTTTTGGGAAGCAATCTGATCTATATGGCCAAACGTCCCGATCTGTATCATCTGCCAATTGTCACGGGACTGGCTGTGGGCATGCTGGGAACATGGTGCTTTCTCAGGGCAGACAGGACAGAACATATCTCTCTGAAATATTTATCGGCCGGAGCCTTCTTAACCGCACTCACGGCAGGCTGCCGACCCCAGCTTTTGCTGTTCATGGTCTTTCCTGTCATACTCTTTGGAAAAAATCTGTTTTCGAGAGACTTTTATAGGACAGCAAGCGGCAGACAGGCCATTCTTGCCGCCGCAATACCCATTATCGCAGTAGCGTCCTTTTTAATGTACTATAACTATGTCCGATTTGGATCCGTCTTTGATTTCGGCGCATCCTACAACCTGACCACTAACGATATGAGATACCGCGGCTGGGTATGGGGCCGATTACCATTGGGAATATTCGTCTATCTGTTCCAACCCATGAGGCTGATCACCCAATTTCCCTTTGTGGAAGCATTGTATTCTGCCACACAGTACATGGGCGTCACCATTCAGGAATATACTCCGGGAGGTATTTTCGCCACGCACTTGTTTGCATGGCTCGCACTCCCTGCTCTTTTCCTGAGAAAAGACTTTGATAATACTCACAGGCTCCCCTGTATATTATCCATAAGCAGCCTGATCTCCGCTCTTGTGATCCTTGTGGCGGACACGGAAATGTCCGGTGTCCTATGGCGGTATTTCAATGATTTTTCTTTGTTTATCATGCTGGCCGCATTGGTTTCCGTCTGGATCATGGCAGGCACGAAAAAAATGATGATCCCTTCCGTGAGGAAATGGTTCACCACTTTATTGCTGATCTGCTTTGTAACAGAAATACTGTTCCAGGGAATGTTCTTTTTTGTGGATACGGGAAGCTCTCTGATGCGGACCCGTCCCGACCTGTATTCCAAAGCGATGTATCTCATCGCTTTCTGGCTGTAAACGGCTGTAAAAGAGAAGCTGTTTCCTAAAAGTGCATTTCTTCCTGAATATACTGCTCCTCCTCGATCATACCGATACCGGAAAATACAGCCCACACATAAGGAGCCCCGTATACATTGAGGGTTTTAGGACCCACAATCTTTTTCGGCGCTCCTTCTCCCACCTGATCGCGGAGAAGCTTCTCATAGGCTTTCTCAAAGGTACTCCTGGTGATGGAGCGCTCCCGCCTGTCTGTAAAGAGTTCCCCACCCTTGATAGAATACGTAAACGGCAGTCCTTTCTTTGTCAGAAAGTTTTTGCCCTCCTGCGCTACAATCTTATCCCAGAGATTGTCTATTGTAAATGTTTCATTGTGAAATACCATAGAGCTCCTTCCATCTGTTTCAGATGTTTTATCCATATGTTTTAGAAAATTTCCTCTTATTAGCATGGTACTCGTATCCTGTAAACTTGTCAAGAATTATGCGGATGCGACCAAATTGTATCATAACCGTCCTCATTTTCATGCTTTATCATCTGTCATATGGAACGGATCACCGCTTTCCCGCAATGGCCGTGTAAAGGTCTTATGAAATGAAAGAGACATACTGCAATCGTCACCTTCCGCGGATAAGGCGACACAGGGACCTTTGGACGGAACTTCCTGAAAAACAAATTCCTCATTTCCCGATTGGAACTCAAACAATTCCCCATCCGAATAGAGAACTACGCGGCTGCAATTGCTGTATACCGTAACCTTAAAGTTTCCCGATGAAAGGACAGAAATACTCTCGGGTACAATATAGACAAAGGGTTCATCACTCCATTTCGCCTTATACTGATAAAAGAGCGAACAGATCTGTTCCAAGGAATACCTGTCCGTTCCGTCTCCTGTCAGACAGGGAAGTTCCTCCCCGGCTGCCGCCATTTCCTTTTGCCAGATCAGAAAACCGAGCTTTTCGCATAATTTCCACAGGGATGATTCTGTGTGGATACAGTTTGCCCCCATGTCTTTCAGGAGACGAAGATCCTTCAGGATCAGCTGCTGCTTTTCCGTCTGTGATGCGTGTCTCGGAATGGTATACTCCACCGCTTTCAGGACAAATTCCGCACCGTTCAGAAGCCAGCCCCTGCGAGGGTGAAAAGAAAGCTCCCGCAGAGGAAGCTGTTTTATCAGACGGTCGGTTTCTTTCCCTTCCGGATCTTGAATGACCGCCTCCAGGCTGTACAGATAAGGGCTCTCACAGCTCCACAGATGGGGATGCAGCACAATGGATACCAAAAGCTCCTCTTCCTCTGTCTCCTGCATACACAGAAGTACCGTCTGCCCTTCTTTATCCCGCATCGTGAATGAGAGAATATAGTGCGCTTCCTCCTGCTCCTCTCTTAAAAAGGCAAAGTGCCACTCTATAAGCGCTTTCCCGTTATCCAGTCTGCAGACTGCTTCTATCCCTTCTCCCGGTGCTTTTCGATTGAATTTCATCCTGCTCCCGCCTCCACTCAGGCTTCGTCCGTTCCGCCTGACTCTTTCCGTTTTCATTTATCTTGTTCAAAACAGGGAAATTTATGCTAAAATGAAGATACGCATTCCGATCAAAGCTCCCGCTGTTGATCGGCGGAATCTAAATTTTGAGGCGCTGCAGAATGGGGAATCTCCGCGCTGTAACAATTTAATGACCAGAAAGGCACATGCTTATGACGATCACCTATATTTACCACAGCTGCTTTCTCATGGAAACCGCTGACTGCTACTGTCTGTTCGACTATTACAAAGGTAATCTGCCGAAGTTAAATACAGAAAAACCAATTCTTGTCTTTGCCAGCCACCGTCACGAAGACCACTATAACCCTGAAATCTTTTCCATGCTCTCTAACCGTGGAATGAAGGAGATATATGCCATCCTGCCCAATGACATTCCTGCAAAACGCTGCCCTGAGACAGACGCGGAAATCATCAAAGTCTACCACAGCCGGGAATATGCTTTACCCTGCCACATCTGTCTGGAAACTCTGCTCTCCACTGACAGAGGCGTTGCTTTTCTGCTCCGGTGTAAGGAAGGTACGGTTTATCATGGAGGTGACCTGAACGACTGGGGCATGGAGACGGATGCGGAGCAGCAGCGAAAGCAGATGAGAGGCAGCTACCGCGCTCAGATAAGAAAATTAAAAGGCCGCACTGTGGATGCAGCCTTTTTACCCTTAGACCCCAGACTTGGTTCGACCTATGCCGAGGGTATCTTATATTTTTTACAACAGGTCAACGTGAAAAAGGTCTATCCCATGCATTACTGGGAGCAACCGGAGGTCATTGACCGGTTCCTGGGTGAATACCCGCAGTATCAAAGACTCTTCCAGGCTCCATCCTGTCAGAAGTTTTAAGTCTGTAATTTTTTGATTTTAACAGTCCCTCTCTCCGATTGCATCTTCCCCATCAATATCAAGGTCAAACCATTTAATGATATATGCCACCGTTTCATAAATACTGTCTCTTGCAACCGTTTCCAGCTCACTGTCATTCTCTTCAAACTCTTCCTGCAGGTCATTGATTGCCAGTGTCATTTCGTCAAATTTATTCTGTATCTTTCCTGAATTCCTTTCGCCGGTCTCCAAAAAATCAATCACATTTTGCACCAGACTCTTTACTTTGTCCACCAGAAAATCCGGAAAATATCCGTCCCGATACATAGCTTCCAACAGATCATAATTTTCATCAAACTTCTTCGTTATCCTGTGATCCATATACTTTATCCTCCCAATGCAGCCTGCGCAGTTCTCCCACTGTCTGCATCTGCCGGAATTCCTGCTGCCTCAGGGCTTCATATAAGACAATAGCCACGGAATTCGACAGATTCAGGGAACGGATGGCAGGCAGCATGGGAATACGAATACAGCTTTCCTCATGCTCCACCAGGATTTCCTCCGGGATCCCCGCACTTTCCTTTCCGAACATAATATAATCATCCGGTCCATAGGAGACTTCCGTATACGTCCGCTTTGCCTTTGTTGTAGCCATCCATATCTTTGCGGTGGGATGCTTTTCCTGAAATTCCGCGAAGTTCGTATATCTGGTCACATCCAGATGCTGCCAGTAATCCATTCCCGCACGGCGGATCGATTTTTCATCCAGTCGAAATCCCAGAGGCTCGATCAGATGAAGGGACGTACCTGTTGCCACGCAGGTACGTCCTATATTACCGGTATTTCCCGGGATTTCAGGCTGATGTAAAATAATATGCATCTGATCGCCATCCCTTTCTTCCCATGATCTTGTGATAAAATCTGCCATAATGAGATTCCTGCTTTTATGGCCTTTTTTCTTTATGCGCTTAACTGTTCTTCTGAAACAGTTAAGACAGCCTCTCCCGCGAAGTCAAAATCACGTTTCTGTGCAATTTTGCGAAAATTTCTTCTTTTCTTCCCGCAGCCTTGTAATAAAGTGTTCCAGCCTGCCGATTGCCACTTTCAGATTCTCCAGAGAATAAGCATAGGAAATCCTGAGGAATCCCTCTCCGCAGTCACCGAAAGCGGTACCCGGCACCACCGCTACCTTCTCTTCCTCCAAAAGCCTTGTGGCAAACTCATCACTTGTCATACCGAATTCCTTAATGCAGGGAAAGACGTAAAAAGCACCATATGGCTCAAAGCATTCCAGCTCCATCTCCTTAAAAGCATTCATCAGGAACCTTCTCCGCTGGTTATATGCCATCCGCATCTCAGCCACATCATCATCGCCGTTTTTCAACGCCTCCACTGCCGCATACTGACTGGTGGTGGGAGCGCACATGATAGCAAACTGATGGATCTTGGTCATCTGACTGAGGATCTCTCTGGGACCACAGGCATACCCCAGTCTCCATCCGGTCATGGCATAAGCCTTGGAAAATCCGTTGATGAAAATGGTTCGCTCCCTCATGCCGGGAAGCTCAATGATCGACATATGCTTTCCCTTATAAGTCAGCTCTCCATATATCTCATCAGACATGACGAAGATGTCATGTTTCAGGATCACCTCCGCGATCGCCGCCAGATCTTTCCGCTCCATAATGGCACCGGTAGGATTATTGGGAAAAGGCAGGATCAATATCTTAGTCTTGTCCGTGATTGCCGCTTCCAGTTCCTCCGCTGTCAGACGGAATTCATTCTCCGCCTTTAAATGAATGATCACGGGCTTCGCTCCCGCCAAAATAGCGCAGGGCTCATAAGACACATAGCTCGGCTGCGGGATCAGCACTTCCTCTCCGGGGTTGATCATGGCACGAAGCCCTATGTCAATGGCTTCCGAACCCCCTACCGTGATCAGAACTTCTGTCATGGGATCATAGGAAACGCCATGGTTTCTCCGGATATAATTTGTAATCTCCTGTCGAAGCTCCTTCAGACCGGAGTTGGAAGTATAAAAGGTCCTGCCCCTTTCCAGAGAATAAATACCCTCATCCCGGATATGCCAGGGGGTGTCAAAATCAGGTTCGCCCACACCTAAAGAGATGGCATCCTTCATCTCACTGACAATATCAAAAAATTTCCGGATACCAGAGGGCTTGATCTCTACTACTTTATCTGCTAATGGATTTCTCATGGTGTAATCATCTCCCTTTCATCTTCCTTGATCCGGGAGATCACAGTCCCATGATCCTTGTACTTCTTTAAGATAAAATGAGTCGCGGTACTCAGCACCGTATCCAATGTGGACAATTTATCGGACACAAAGCTGGAAACCTCACGGAGCGTCTTTCCCTCCAGGATGACCATCAGGTCATAACCGCCGGACATGAGATAAACGCTGCGCACTTCAGGATATCGGTAGATCCGCTCTGCCACATTGTCAAAGCCCTGCCCTCTCTGGGGGGTAACACGCACCTCGATCAACGCGGATACCTTTTCATTGCTGGTCTTCTCCCAGTCGATCAGTGTGTGATAACCGCAGATCACGCCTTCCGCCTCCAATGCGGCCAGTTCATTCACCACATCTATTTCCTGTACACCCAGGATCACCGCAAGCTCCTTTAAGTCAATACGGCTGTTTTTCTCAATAACGGTCAATAATTCTTCTCTCATTCTTCTACCTCCCTGCCCGCTTCAGCGGGTCTCAACTACCCTGTAGAGCTCATCATTTTTCGGACGATCCAGGTAACGGACCTCATCCTCATTTACCAGAATCCTGTCCTTGCTGTCTGTCACTTTTCCCACTATTACAGCAGGAACTCCCTCCGCCTTCAGGGCGGACACCAGACCGGAACCATCCCCGCTTGTCATCAGAAGGCATCCTCCCGACAACAGCTCATATGGATTTACATTACAGCACTCACATACCTCCACCGTCTCCTGCCGCAGAGGCAGCTTCTTCAAATCTATGGTCAGTCCAACGCCTGAGCCCTCTGCCAGTTCCCACAGCGCTCCGAATATACCGCCCTCGGAAACATCATGCATGGCACACACGCCGGACTTCACGGCGGTGGCGGCCTCCGGTATCACGGACAGTAATCTGTCAAAGCCCGCAGCCTCCTCCACGAGCCAGACCGGATAGCGCTCCAACAGCCTCCCCCTGTATTGCTTTGCCAGAATAGCCGTTCCCTCCAAACCGATCCATTTACTGATCACCACATCCTGTCCCGGTGCCGCAGACTTCAGACTCCGGAAGGTCCCGGCCAATATTTTTCCGATTCCTGTGACCACCCCATAGGGAGTCATCACTGCCCCGGTGACTCTGGTCTGTCCCCCCGCAATCTGTATATGGAGACTGCCGCAGATTCTCTCCGCTTCTTCCATAAGCTCTTTTAAATCAGGTTCCTCCAGACTTTCCGGAAGCAGCAGAGTGATCAGAACAGATACCGGCTCCGCCCCTCGGGCCGCCAGATTGTTAGCACATTTCTGAATCAGTTGTGTTATGGTACGCTGTTCGGCAGACGGTTCTTCATTCGTCCTTTTCCACACTGCAGCATCTTGTACTGCCGTCTCTGCTTTTGCTTCCACCGGCATAAGCTGCGGTTCCCTTTCCCCGGCCTTGTGACCTGGGAAGGCTGCCTTCGATATCCACAGCGAAGCTTCCTGTACACAGGTCACTGTCATGGTTTCCCCGGGAAATGAAAAAATGGCGCAGTCCCCCCCTATGCCTGCGCCATTTACCACTTCTTCTCTTCTTGTATTGATCTGCCTTAAGACAGAACGTTTTAATACATTCGTTGATACTTTCCCGATTTTCATACCAGTCCTCAAGTTACTCTCCGCATCCTGCAAGCCCCAGACCGACAAGATTCTAAAATCACTGTTCCCGCAACTACTGCGCATATGCGGCTTCGAACGGAGCAAACAATGACGGTAATCCCGCCGGCCTACTCGTCATCCGAATCGTCCTCATACTGCGGCGGCGCAGTCAGCATACCGGCCACATTTCTCACATGATCCACATTTCCCGTTCCGATAGCAGCCATGATCTCTTCATATGCATGGGGATCCTCGGTAGCAACTCCTACCACAGCGCTTCTGGGCACCATCTTATAGCTGCTGCTGTTGATCTGCTCACGGCTGACTTCCACGCCGTTTTCCGTCACAACCTTCCAAAGTCTTGCCTTATAACCGATATGGGCGCTCTCCGTGACAACAACATATCCCACAGGCTGAGACGCATCCGCGATCAGATTGTCGGAAGGCGGATTAATCACTTCCAGCACTTCACTTTCATAACTCACCTGATGACCGGGATCACGGGCTTCTTTTCCGTATATATTGAAAGTGATCCGCTTATTCTCGGTATATCCTTCAATGTAAATAGGATAATCCAGATTATTGACAAACCTGAAATCCTTGCCTGAACTCTCCGCAATCGCCGCATCGGCGGAAGGATTCACATATGTGACGATCATGGAATGATTATGTCTCTCCGTAATCTCCAGCTCGGAGAGCAGCACGGCATTATATAAAGTGGTCGATACCTGACAGATCCCTCCTCCAAGGCTGTCCACTACTCTGCCGTTGACATAGGATCCTGCCATATAATAACCGTTTTGCGTAGAAAAAGGAGCCACCGCCTCATAGGTGGAAAACTCTTCCCCGGGATACAATGTGGTTCCATTGATCAGGTTACACCCATTCTCCACATTGGCGCTTCTGGAGGAACCGGAAGTGGTATAGGATGTGGTAAAGGTTCCCAGTATATCTGTTACCTGCGCCAGCTCTTCCGCACTGCCCTTAGGTTCCTCCACCGTAACATCCAGCGCGATCTGACAGGGTTCATGATCCCATTCCGTGGTCAGATAATCATATATGAGATCAATAGAAGTCTCCACATCCAGAGAATATCCCGTACGCCCTTCCACGACCTGAAACTCGCCGTTCTCGCGTTTCAAACCGGTATTAACGGCTTTTACATCATATTTGACGCACTCATTCGACAAGATATCATTTATCGTCTGAAAATCAAATTCCAGCTCAATGGGATATACCAGATTCTCATGCTCCAGATCCTTTAAGATCTTGTAACGCTCAATCACATTGCCATGGGTACCCACTTCCAGAGCCTCCGTGACCAGCTCCGGATTGCTCCACTCTATTCCCAGCTCGCCCGCGGTCACCACCACCGGATGATCTCCCCCGGCAAGCAATGTGATCTCTGTCTCCCTCAGACCGTCCACATACGCATTCAAAGCCGCTTCAGCCTGTTCGGCACTCATACCGGACAATTCAATATCCCCGGCATAAATACCTGTTTTGATAATCCCCTTATCCTCTGCAGCCTGTACTGTCATACCGAAGGAAAACGCCAGAACCGCCGTCAGTACTGCAGCTGTATCTTTTCTGAATAGTTTCTCCATGATAACCTCCCTGATGCCTTTCCGCAACATATCTGCTCCCAAGAAAAAAACTTTCGCCGCCTGCTGTGGCTTCCTGACGTTCCGCAAACTCATGTCTCCATGCAATTTTGCGGGTCTTACAGGCCCGAAAAACTCCTGACAGCAAAAGTATAAGCACATCTCATTGAATTAATTAAAAAAATATGTTAAAGTGGGAATGATCATGGCAAGGACGAGTATAGCAATGATCACCGCCGACACTCGCTGCCTGGTCTTTTTATTATTTAAATTGAACATGATTCTGTGTCTCCCCGAATAAACTGGTGTATTGTCTCATTCACTGTCGGTTTGATGATATAATACACAAGAACTCTGAAAGGATATTATATATGAATTTAGTGATTTTGGCAAGTTTAATTGTTTTCATTCTCTTTCTTTCCATCCGTCTTAAGCGGCAGAGCAAAGCACGGCAGGAAAACGAAAAAAACTTTTGGGAACGGGAACGTCTGGCAAATTCCGTCCGCAAAAAACCATTGGACAATTTGAATTACATTCACATTCCTCTGGAGACCTTCCCCACCAATATTCTGCAGGAGGATGAGGCTGTATTGGAATGCATCGACCTTATGGAATCCCTGACTTCACAGAAAATTGTCAATCTCACCGGCTATTCCAACACGGACTTAAAGCTGGAGTACGGCACTGCCAATATTACCGTATTGACAGAGTATGATCAGAATTATACTCTTCTGGTTCGCACATTGCAGAAGTGGGCGGATGCCCTGATCGCCGCAGGCTATGTAAAAGAAGCCGCCATTCTGATGGAATTTGCCATCAGCACCCGGACGGATATCAGCCGCACCTACTATCAGCTGGCAGACTACTATGTCTCACAGCGAGAAAGTGAAAAGATCCAGTGGCTGAAAGACACGGCGGAAGGATTGCGTTCCTCTAACCGTAATATTATCATGAATCATTTGAAGGAGACCTATCCCGATCTCTAAATCATGGACAGCAAATGAATTTCATTTACTGCTCTTTTATATGTTATGTGTTATACAGCCAAAAGTATGTCTCTATATGATACGTTTTGGTTCGTTCCACGCTCTTACAACAAAATGTGTTTCACCATGGCCTCATATGTGAGTGGATTGCGCACCCCATAATCAAAGGACACGAACATTTCTTTTTCATTCTTTTCTCCAGCCTTAATTGTCTCCACATCCCAGACAGGATATGTAAAAGGTTCTACATGGGTCAGATTCCGCTGCCTGTTCTCCCTCTGGAAGAATCCTCTGATCTGTTCCTTATAGGGTGTCAGATCCCTGGCGAAATCCGGTCTGCTCTTCAGATTCTCCCGCAGATACATATCATAGGTCAGAAGCTCCCTGTAAACCGCTTCCCTTTCACCATCATATCGGCTGGCAAATTCCAGTATCACCTGATACCGGTAAGCTCTTGCGGGACTGTTCGTAAAGTATCCTCTCTCCCTGTAAAAATCGGCCAGCGCTTCAAACATGGCGAAGGGACCTGCAAACACGGTTTCCAGCACAGGCAAAGTATGGGTGAACTGGCTGCTGTTATAGTACAGCTCCACCATCTCCTCAATACCCTTCAGCCGAAGTACATCTTCATAAGACAGCCATTTCGTATAAAGCACCTCATAGGGCGGACTGTCCAGATAGAAGATTCCGTATTCCTCCGCCTTCTCATGCATCAGAGAACCTTTCAACACTTTCAGAAAACCCAATTGCAGCTGCTCCGGTTTCATGCGGTATACCTGGTCGAAGGAACGTCCGAAACTTCCATAATCCTCATAGGGCAGCCCTGCGATCAGGTCTAAATGCTGATGAATGTTTTTCCCTGCATGGATTGCCGCCACATTGGATTCCAGTCTGTCAATATCCATACTGCGGCAGATTGCCCGCAGCGTATCGGGATTCGTGGTCTGCACCCCGATCTCCAGCTGTACCAGTCCTGGACGCAGTTTATTTAACAGCGCAATTTCATCTTCCCGCAGAATATCTGCTGAAATCTCAAAATGAAAATTTGTGATGCCATTGTCATGTTCGTAAATATACTGCCAGATCTCCATGGCATGTTCATGCTTACAGTTAAAGGTCCGGTCTACGAATTTCACCTGTTTCACATGATGATCCAGGAAGAACTGCAGCTCCCTCTTTACAATATTGACTTCACGAAAACGAACTATCTTGTCAATGGAAGACAGACAATAGCTGCACCTGTAAGGGCACCCCCTGCTTGTCTCATAATAGATGATCCGATTGGTAAAAGGCTCCAGATCATCATACAAAAAAGGAATACTGCTTAAATCCGTCAGTTCCTGGGACTGCGTATAGCCATCCCGGAGACATAATCCCCGCACATCTTTCAGGTAGAAAGGCTCTTTCCCCTGATAGGTGTAATATTCCATCAGTCCTCGAAAGACAGTCTCCCCCTCTCCCACCATAATACCTTTGACAAAGGGGAATCTTCCCTTTCCCAAAAGCTGATCCGCATCATAAGAGACTTCAGGACCGCCAAGCCATATCGGCACATCCAACAATACCTTGGGAAGCTCCGCCAGCAATTCCTGCACCAGATGCCAGTTCCAGATATAGCAGGAAAAGCCGATGACATCGGGATCCCGGCGGTAAATATCCGCCAGAATCTCCTGCATCGGCTGATTGATGGTATATTCCGCAAGCTCTATATACTGCCGCAGCTCCTCCCCCGCAAAGGCCCGCAGGCTGTATATGGCAGGGTTGGAGTGTATGTATTTCGCATTGATGGCCACCAGTAAAAATTTCAAGTCATATTCCTTTCAGGTATGGTTTTCCTTTTGCTCACATTACAATTTACTCTCACTTATATATATACTTGCTCTGTTTTGAATGATATCCGCAACCTCGTCCACACTCCGCCCATCGATAAATATATGATCCACTTCCTCTAACAATATGTTATACAGATTCCGGTCTACTGTTGCGTTATGCTCTATTTTGCTGATCACAGACCTCAGGGTTTCCGCATCCTCAGCGGACATTTCATAAATATAGTCAGGTTCCTCTCCATCGAAACGTAAAACTTCTTTCACAATTTTTTCGCCATTCTCCTTGTATTCCGCCTGCATGGCATCCGCTATCCTTTGTTCCAATGAACTGACACGTACCGGCAGTCCCTTGACATTATCCTGAAATCCGCTGTCGAGCAGGCTGCTTATAAACTCCCACGCCTCCTCTTTATATTTGCTGGTTGAACTGATACCCACCGCAAGATCAGCAACTGTCGCCATACCCCCATACCCTGAATCAAACGGATATCCGATGTAAGTCGGTGTCCCGCCGAAAAGCATTCTTGTGCCGGTAATGTCAAAAACATTGTCAACATTAACAGGATACAACAGCGCACGGCCCTCTCTGAAAACAGTTTTTGCCGAATCCTCATTTTCCCAATCTAATTCCGATGGGAATTGATCAGCAAATTTCAAAATTTCTTTAAAACTGTCTCCATTAAAAGAGCATATTCCCTCATCCCAGTCAACATAATTCTCCAGGCTTCCATAACAGATCATTCCAAAAACAGCTCTTTTTGTTTCTCCGGGAAAAAGAATGCTTTCGTCGTCCAGTTTATTGTAAGCATCAACTAATTGTCCGATATTCATGCTGTCAAGACCTGTAAGATCCCTGTTTACCGTGGCATACGAGTCTATTCTATAACTAGGCACGAGCACATACAGACTGTTTCCCGTATCAAAAGCCTGCAGTATATTATAGTAATGATCCTGTTTATCAAATGATTCATCATTTTCCATGAAAGGATACAGATCCTCCATCATTCCGCAGGAAGCGTCAAGGGGTGAATACAGACTGCCGAAATTAATCATATCCGGGCCATTTCCGGCACTGATCTCAATCTTGATCTGGTTAATGGCTTCATACGGATCCGAGTAATTCTCCAAATAATTCACAATCTCAATCTTTACATCGGGATGCTCCTCATGATACCGTTCCGCCCATTGCAGTAAATCAAAATTTCCTGAGGATGTTTCTCCTCCGTATTGGCTCTGAAAGACCGCCAGCGTCAATGTCTTTTCTTCCATTTCTGCAGAGGGTATTGCACCGCATCCCATAATCCCCATACATAATATCAGCATAATCCCTAAAATGTATCTTTTCATCTCAATATTCCTCATTCCAGATATGGCAGGATCGCTCTTATCCCTATTTTCCCCCCGGGATATATTTAATATGAATACCGTCTTTGCTTCCCTGCAGCAAAACAAGCCGGCCATCGGGCAAAAATGTGAGCGGATAGGACTCCTCGTTACGGGCAAGGCCAATTTCCGATAACGGTGTCCTGTTTTCCAGAATTCCCTGCTCCTGATCATATGCCCACACGCCGCTGTAATGACTGAACAGTAAGATATTTGTATCTGTACCGCGAAACATCCCATCAAAAATCTCGTCACGGGAAAGATAAAGCGGCGAATCTTCCTTTACAATGGCGTTGCTTTCCACATCAAACTCACCGAT
>JAIEKC010000058.1:0-4217 GCA_029064505.1 Acetatifactor sp. | reverse complement strand
GTATCATCCCCGTTGATCTTACCGAACGGATTCTTGAAAGTCTGCGTCTGTATCTCCTTCTCCGTCACATGGAGAATATCCTGGTAAACCTGTCTGGCAGACATACCGTTCAGCTGCCCAAGCTTGTAGTTCGCTTTGTCAGTCCCCGAAGCAATAAAACGGTAATTCCCCATCTGGTGATAAATATTTTCCTTGTAGGTCTTGACCCGCCCGTGATTATTTTTAACCAGAGCATATACCACCGCATCCTGGTAAATCCTGCCGTTTGCCGATACCATTCCCCCGTCGCCGGTTCCGCCCACCAGAGAAATTTTACTGTGCTTTAATACGCTATAGATCGTCGTCAGTACACAGGCATCATTCCCGGTACAGAAATCAATGCAGACCGTATCCTCTTTTGAACTGTTGATCCTGCGCACATCCTGTTTCAGACGCTCGATATATTTCACCGGCATGACGGATACTTCTTCCAATACATTTGCAACCGCAGTAACTCCGTCATAATAAGCGATAACACCCACACCCTTTTCCACAATCTGAGCGTCATAACTCATCCCAATACATCCGATACTGGGAATGTGGGGATAAAGCGCTTCCAATTTTTTTACGTGTGCTTCAAACTGCTCCTTATTGGACAAAAGCATGATAAACTGGGGATTACTCAGCCCCCTCACCGCTTCCTGCAGATTTCCGCTCTGACTTTTTCCAAAAAATTGTTTCAAAACGTTTTCCTCTCTTACATATAGAATAGTATAAATGTGGACTTGTTATGTCATGATTTAAAAATACATCATTGTATGGAAATCATTTAACCCTGCTTGTACAGATTTGTTAAATCAGGATATAAAAACATTGTGATATAAATCGACGATCACGGTTTGGATGGCCATTCGGCCTCTTATAGCCCTGAATATGGACTTATTATACCATGATCACAGGACGATCACGGTTTGGATGGCCATTCGGCCTCTTATAGCCCTGAATATGGACTTATTATACATTATGCCAAAACAAAAAGTCAATGTATACTGTGATCAACTCTGCACAATATTCACTTTTTCGTTGTCAGCCTGGTATACTCTCCCTTACGGTCATAGGAATCCATAAGATAACTTTCCTCTGTCTGAGCATAATTGATCTCCACTGTATCCCTGCGGTGTCCGCTTGGTTTGCGCAGGTCTTCACCGGACCGCTCCTGTCTTGCCCGGAAAGAATTCTTTGTCTGAAAGCCGAGATCTTTCCGTGTCCGTCTGCCGCTGAGCCGCCCTGACATATTATAAAAGCGCTCTCTTACCTTCCGCAAAAGTCTCTGCTTTCTTGTCCCTGCCTTTCCCACTGCAGGTAAATCCGGAGAATAGTGAGACACCGCCGGCTGAACCGTCACCGCTGCCGCCATACCGGGATCCCCTGACGGAACCACCGCCTGAGACGCTGCCGCCTGGCTGCCTTCAGTGCCATATACCGACGCCTGATCTCCTTCCGTGCCGCCCGCCGATGCCTGACCGCCATCCCAAAAATTCAGCAGAAATCCTTTTCCGCTCCCCAGCATATTCCTCATCCATGCCGACAGAGAAAACAGGCCCTCCTGCTGCAATTCCGCTTTTACCGCAGAAGCTTCCGCAGCCGCGGAAGTCTTCATTGCTGCCATTCCGATATTTTTCCGTACCTCATGGTGGTCGTGTATACAGTTGGTCACATGATGGTCACTGGTACTGTGACTACTGCCAAGTCCTCCAATTTGCATATTTACACCTCATGCCCGTCTCCGGCGGGCACCAATTTCTTTTCATATCCGAAAGATAAACTTCCACCTTCCGCTCTCCCTGCCACCGGATATTCCGGTCATGCCCCGTGTCAATACATTCATCCGTATGGACGCACAGGTCACGCTTTCAGAGCCCATTTAGCAAATCGTGTTTTAACATCTCTCCATTATTTCAAGAAATTTTCTCACATTGGCAGCTATGTCATTATGAAATACGGATGACCCTGATACAATCACATTGGCACCGGCCTCCATGACCTGATCCAGATTTCCTTCCGTAATTCCCCCGTCAACCTCCACATCCACCTGTTCCAGTCCTTTATCCCGTAAAAGGCTGCGAAGTTCCCTGACTTTTTCCAGACATCCCGGGATCAGCTCCTGTCCCCCGAACCCGGGTTCCACCGTCATAACAAGCACCATATCCACTAAATTTAAATACGGTTCAACTTCTTTCACCGGTGTGGCAGGTTTGATCGTAATGCCGACCTTTTTATTCAGGGAACGGATTTCATCAATAACACCCGATATATTTTCTGTTGCCTCCAGATGGAAATTAATAAGATCTGCACCGCAATCCGCAAATTCTCTAATATATCTCTCCGGTTTTCCGATCATCAGATGAACATCAAAGAACAGATCCGTACATTTCCGAATAGTCCTTATCACAGGCATGCCAAAAGAAATGGACGGCACAAACATTCCATCCATCACATCAATATGCAGATACCGCGCCCCTGCATCCTCCGCCTGCCTGATCTGTTCTTCCAATTTGCAAAAATCCGCTGCTAAAATAGACGGCGCTAAAATGTTCATCCCAATGTTTCCTCCTGAGTCCATTCCCACACCGCCTATTTTATCAAATATTTCATTGTACTGCAAGGGGAGTATCATTTTTAAAGCTTTTCCCCCACATCTTTTTTTAACCGCGCCCACGCATCCTCATGTTCCGTATAATAAATAGGGCATTTCTTGCCGCCGCAGTCGTAATGGCGCAAAATGTCATCCGTTGTCAGATCATAGACATCCGTGAGCCATGCCAGCAGTCCGATCAGGGAATCGTACGTTTCCTGGGTAAAAGAACCGTCCGCGGATTTATAACAGCATTCAATGGAAACCGAATCAAAGTTCCTGGTCTGCACCGCATAGGCGATCTCATCCAGCGGAATACACTGAATGATCTCACCGTTATATCCGATAATGAAATGAGCTGAGGCACTGGTTATATGTGTATCCTTCAGCTGCTCGAAATAGCTTCTGTTCTGCGCCGCACTTGTTTTGGGGTTCGCAGTATAATGTACAAAGATGCTATTGACCTCCTCCAGGGCATCACCGGGACGCGAATACTCATTGGGAGTCAGGAAATTTTCCTCCCACTCGGGATGCTTTGCAAATTCCGTCGCCGGAAGTCCCTGCACCAGACCGGAGGAGGAAGCAGCCGGTAAAATATCATCCGTTACTTTTTGTTCCGTTTCCTTATACGTCTTATCCGGTACCGCTGTCTTTGCCTCTATACGCTTCATGTATAGAATGCCGCAAAGCAGAGCAATGCAAAATACCCCCGCAAACAGCACCATTCTCTGCATCCTTGCGATGCGTTTCCTGCGCGCAGCCGCACGCCTTTTCTCTATGGTGGCGCGTTTCCTTCTGGCCTGAACACTGTCGTTCGGATACAGATCCGTGTTCTCCCGTCTTACAGTCTCCCTCTGAGAAGCTCCCCGCGATGTTTGCCGTACTCTCTGTGCCCTCTGAGATACCGCCCGTGACTCCTGTGTTCTTTGGTATGTTCTTTGAGGTGATCTCTGCGATGTTCTGGGGGGCACTCTCTGCACTTCCCGCTCCTGCCGGCTATCCGGTTCTCTCCGCGAAACCCTGCGGGACCCGCCCTGCATTTCTTCCTCCCAAATGTCCTCTTGCACTCTTTGGGACATCCTCTGTGTTCTCTGGCAAGACCTCTGCCGCTCCTGTCTTCCCTGCGGTATTCTCTGGTCTCTGCGTTCCCGCAGCCTTCTCTGCTGCTCATAATCAACCAGATAGGGATTTCGTTTTATATTGATCACTTCCGGTTCCGTCTCCCTGTACATTCCCTCTTCCCTATAAGCTTCCGCACTCATTTGTAACTTCCCCCGCCTTGTTCTACTTCGTTGATCTACATGGGAATAACACTTGTCCCTCACATATTAGATACATTTTAATATAAAAATGTATCATTTTTGTTTATCTTTTTATTAATTTTTTTTAAAGATGAGGATTTATATTGACATACGGGCTCCTCTCTTTGCAGTATGATGATGAAATATTTAAAGAATGGGCAGACGGCATGACTTCCCGGCCGGAAAACTGTCATCTGATCCTCAGCACTCAGGAAGGGGAACTTCGGACGTAAAAGGTAGCCGATGCGGACAAATATAATTATAAAACTCTGAGTTTAAAGAACTGGGAATTGTAAGTGGAG
>JAIEKC010000579.1:0-3218 GCA_029064505.1 Acetatifactor sp. | reverse complement strand
GCCGGCTATGGGAAAAACAATGTGGATCAGAAATACATGGCAAATGCACAGGCGTGCTACAATTTGGGTGTGAGTGTACTCCTTTACTGGTTTTCTTATGCCCATACCACAGCCATGTCAGCGGCAGAGGCCGGGTATGCGGTCGCGCAGGCCGCGAAGTTCTGGACGTGCTGTCCCATTGCTTTTGACTTTGAGTATGACTCTGTCAATTATGCCAGGAAGAATGGCGTGAACATTACAAAACAGCTGGCTACGGATATGGCGATCACATTCCTGAAAGCTGTAAAGGCAGCAGGATATATCCCGGTCATCTACACAAACCGGGACTATATGAGGAACTACTTTGACCTGCAGAGGATCATGGCGGAGGTGGGAGAGGTATACATATGGTATGCAAGATATACATCCACACTTCCGGACAGCGAAGCTGAGGTGGCAGATATCTGGCAGTACACATCAACAGGCAGGATCGCGGGGGTATCCGGGAATGTGGACCTGAACCGGTTCTACACTGATTTTGACGGAAAGACCGACAAAGCGGACAGGGAAGAGAAGTGCAACATTAATATCCTGGACTTCCAGAGAGCGGCCAATGCGGACGGGTACCGGGATGCGGACGGAAATAGGCTTGTTGAGGATGGCATTGACGGATCCAGGACACAGTATGTCCGGAAGCAGATCGCACTTAAGGCGCAGGTTTCAGGGACAGGCTACGTAGTAGGATCCAGGGGGAACGTTGTAGAGTGGTGGCAGCGCCGCTGTAATGAGATCCTTGCCCATGACCAGGATGTAGATGGGCTGTATGGGAAAAATGCCAGATCGGAGACGATCGCACTGCAGAAGCGCCTGAACCTGACACAGGACGGAGTGGCGGGATATAACAGCATACAGGCGGTATTTTATAATTAACGAAAAAAGAGCGGCGGGGAATCCTGCCGCCTGCTCTTACGGTTCGTTTTCTTCGGGAGCTTTCTTTGCCTGCCGTGAACGGATCTTTTCCAACAACTGCTCACGGTTCTGCCGGTAATAGATCCTGTTGTACTCCCGCTGACGTTCGAGCATCATTTCCCTGTTGGCTTCCCACCATTTCTTTTTTAGTTCCCGATAGTGCTCTTTATTTTTTTCATAATATTCTTTCCGGGAGTGATACGTACCGTTCATTTTTTTGACGGCATTTGAAAGTGTTACTGCAAATGTACCGTGGAGTACCCCGTGCATATCGGCGAGCTGATATACGGTCAGATTCGGATAGCTTATCCTGGCTCTCAGAAATTCACGCTCCCGCCTGCTCAAACAGGAGAGGTCGGCATCGGCAAACTGTTGATAATCGATCCGCTTTTTGTCCGCCTGAGGACATGCGGGGGAACGTTTATGGCGGAATCTGCGGAAATTGGAGACGGAATCAGGGGAAGACCTGATGATCTCCACTTTTTCCGCACATGTGTTGATCTGGTTATAGACATTGCCTCTGCAGCATTCCCATTTGGAGGCTATGTCCGCAGGAGAGAGAGCCATTTTCAGGCAGTTGATCAGATCCAACTGATGTGCTGTAAAAAAATTCTCTTCCTCTACGGTAACGGAACACAGCAATCTCACATTTTTTTGAGTAGACTCATTTCGGTACATTCTTCCTCCTCATACGTAAATCTGCAATAAATGGCAGGGTGCTTTTGTCATATTTTGAAAAGCCCAAGAGACCTCGCAAACATCAGCCTGATATAGTCGGCACATTTCCTCTTGCCAGTCGCCCAGTCCTCTACGGTGCGGAGAGGGATGCAGAATTTCATGGCAAATGCGGACTGTGTAAGACCTGATGATGATATCATATCTCTGACGCTCATATGTGCCACGTCATGTATATTTCCCAGATCGCGGACAACTTCGTCCGCATCCGTGCCGATCTCGTCAAACCATTCAGGATAGCCGTATTCTGCGATATATAACTCCCTGTCAGGTTGCGCTAAAGCATCTTTCCATAATTTACAAAATAATCTGTCAGTCATTCTGACGTTCCCTCCTGTACTGTTCCCTTTTTTCTTCATATTTTTTTAAGTCCCTGTTATATCCTCTTTTGATGTCTGACATACATTGAGACAGTTTCTTCTGTTCGGCCCGGCAATGGGCAGAGCAGAGATTTGTTGCGGTATCGCTTGAAAAAGTACACAGGCAATAGGCACATATCTTTTGTACTTTTTTCCGCCGCTCCTGCTTTTTGACGTTCTGACCGGATGTTATGTGGTATGTTTTTTTATGCTCTCTTTGCCATTTCAGGACACCTTCCCTCTGGCAGGACTCGGAACAGTATTTCTGCCTTCCGGCATTAACAGTATACTGTTCCCCGCATATCACACAGTGGTCAATGCTTCCGATCGGGCGTATGGCCGGACGGTGTTTCTGACCTGATCCGGATATATGGGCACAGTCAGGACACCGTTTTGCCCTGGGGCCTCCCAAAAACTCCGTACCGCAATCCTGACAGATACGGGGCCTGACAACCGTATCTGTCTTTCTGGTCTTTGCACAGGTGGGACAGTAGTAATTATCTCTGCTCCCGTAAAAGGGATTGCCGCATGCCTGGCAAATTCTTTCAGTCCTTTTCATCGCGCCATGACCTCTGCTGCGTTGACTGCGTTTTCGACAGCCTTTTTGCCGGCCAGTCTGACAGCCGCCGTCCTGCTCATTAATTCACGTTCGCGGAAGTCATATTCTTCCGTGTGGAGCCATTCCTGTGCCTGCTCCTTTGTCTCAAAGGGGCCGTATACCACATGGTTCCATCTGCCAAAATCAAATTTGCTGCTTACCCCGTACCTTATGTTCCTGCTGATCGTGTCTGCCATTTCCGGATCCTCCTTAAATTTATTTATCAAAATGCCATGGCGAGGATTTTTTCTGCCATTTTAACCTGATAGGTAAGATTCCCGTTCAGGAATATTCTCCTGCTGATCAGATCGATGAATCCGTCACCCTTGCGGCTTCCGCCGTTGATGTAGACCCTGTCAAAGCTGCCCTTGGTCCATCTTTTGAGAGTACGTGTATATCCGTCAACGGTTATTTCCATCCCGTCTGTAAAGCTGACAGGTACCAGGCTGTTCTGGTATTCTGTTTTGGCCTCTTCCCAGGCCCTTTTTAAGCACTGAGCAAAGTTCAGGGAAGAGTAACCTTTCTTTATTTCCCATGCTCTTTTCATGATCTTTGATAAGTTGTACCTCTTCATATTC
>JAIEKC010000578.1:0-6729 GCA_029064505.1 Acetatifactor sp. | reverse complement strand
GATCAGTAACAATACATGTTCTTTTGAATATTTCTTCCTCACCGGCGGCGGCAGCAGATCATTTTTCGCATAATTATTGATCATGGTCTTCGTCAATATCTTATCCTCATCCGGAAACCTGGAAGTCGATCTGAGCTTTGTATCCATAAAAGTGGTGACCTGATCCATGTACAGATCGATGTTTGGAATATCCTCCGGATCAATATGCCGTATCCTGTCGAGACTTGCCAATATACTGTTCAATAGATCCCCGTTGTTGATCGTCATATATATTTCCTCACTTTCGCGCCGAATAAATGCACTACTTTTATTATATAGTAATCAATACTACATGGCAACTGTTTATTTCATCCCCACACCCGTATTTTCCGCTTCCGTCCGCATTTTTTCAACTATTCCGCGACTCTGCATTTCCATTTCCGTCCGCGTTTTTCAGCCATTCCTCCAATTTCTGAATTTCCTCCGATTCTTTTCAGCCACTCCCCTGCTCTCACATGTCTCGCAAGATTGTAAAGAAATGTGTCCCAAGGCCACATTGCGATTATTGACTTCGCGAAAGGAACAGCCTGAACTGTTACGCATATGCATTTTTCATCCGGGACCTTCTTTACATTACATCCCCGGTGTGATAGAATTGTCTTTGCAAGACTGTAAAACTTTACAGTATAAAAGTGAATAGAGAGGTGTCTCCGCATGAATAAAAAAATAAAGACCGAAGCCGTTGACTCCCTGTTCAACGCGATTCTCTGCCTGAAAACACGAGATGAGTGCTACAGCTTTTTTGAAGATTTATGTACTGTCAACGAACTTCTTTCCCTGTCCCAGCGATTTGAGGTGGCTTCCATGCTGAAAAAGCACAAGACCTATCTTGAGATTGCCGAAAAGACCGGCGCTTCCACAGCCACGATCAGCAGGGTGAACCGCTCCCTGAATTACGGCAACGACGGATATGATATGGTATTCGGACGCATGGAAGGTCATACTCCAGAAGATGGAATCGATCTTTCAGAATAGAAAATAATAAAACAGAACATAACAGTAGCTTCCCGAGAACACGGTGAACTTCAAAAGTGCAAATCAGAGCCCCGGCGTATCCATTTACGCCGGGGCTCTGTTGTTATACTCACGAACGATAAAATTTGCCGCGATGTCCCTGAAATCTTTCGCTCGTGAGCGGATTACCTGTTATTCTCCCAAAGATGCCTGTCCGCCGTCATACGTGGACCCTGAACCGTCCTGTCCGCCGGCATCCTCCGTACCCTTCAGAGCTTCCGCGATCGCTGCCTTTGCCGTTTTCTTCCCTGCCTTTATGGCTTTGGAATTAGGCTTCGGTCTTTTGGCGGAAACATCCTGATTCATATTACAGCTTCCCTGGAATATCGCATTTTCGTCGATGACGATAGTCTTGGTATTGATATCTCCCAACACTCTCGCTGTGGATGTCAGCTCTGTTTTCTCAGGCGCGTTAATACTGCCTATGATCTCACCGCCTATAATGGCAACCTTTGCCACAATATCTCCGTTAACGACACCGGTTGCTCCCAGGATCACAGTTTCAGAGACATTGATATCGCCATTGACCGTACCGTCGATCCTTACGCTCCCCCCGGAATTAAAATCGCCGTTACACTCTGCATCTCTTCCGATGATCGTAGTGATACTTATCTCATCTTTCTTCCCTATCATTTTCATCCTCCATCTTATTAGATATTTTTATTAAATATACATCTCCTACCCACTGATCGTAAGAAGTTCCGTAGGATCAATATATTCGTTATCCCTCATCATCTGATAGCCCAGCTTATTATTTTCATCACCGATCAGAAAAAGCGTTGCCCCCTGATTGACCGTTGCCCCCTGCTTGACCATGACATCCCCCTGATTACGATAGATAGTCGTGTAACCGTTTCCATGGTCCACCCAGATATTGTGTCCGTACTCCGTGTCATCGTTCACTGCGATGACAGTGCCTTTGGCGGTAGCCACCACCATGGTTCCGGAAGAAGCTGTGAAAATGCACATGGGATCACCTTCCGTAACTTCTTCCATAGTCGCCTTACCCCCGGCGGCCAGTGGAAATTCGGAAGGAATGGTCTGGCTTTCCAACTGCTCCAGTAATTCTGTCTCGCTCTGTACTTTCTGATTCACAGTGTCACTGAGAATCCGGATCTTCTCTTCCTGTTCCGCAAGCTGTGTTTCCAATTCGGCATTCTGCGCCGCCAGCTCCTGATTCAGCGCCGCCAGCTCCTCCACTTCCGAAGCCGATCTGTCATCCTCTTGGAGCTTGTCATTCGTTTCATAATACACATAACCGATCGCTGCACCACACAATACACAGAAAATCACCATTATCGTCTGTAAGATCCATGGTCGGACACGAAACTGCTTCAGCTTTGCGTCAACAGCATCCGATGTGACAAGCACAACGTGGCTGTTTTTTCGCTTATGCCTATTTCTTCCCATAAAAGTCACCTCCGGTAAACTACTCCATTTTACCACAAGTAAGCATTTACATCAACGTTTGGTTAATATTTTTGTAACATATTTCTAAAATATTGTGAACTTGTTGTGCAATTTTACAGGTAATTTCTCCTATGAGCGGCATATTTCCAACACTTTTTCCCATTTCAGCGATCCTCCGAACAGATCCAGCGCACTTCCGATAGTCACATTTAGACAATCTTTTCCGGACTCGCGAAGCTGCCTCAGATCTTCATAGCTGTGTACCCCTCCCGCATAGGTAACAGGCTTTTTTCCCCACTGTCCCAGCATAGCGGCTAGATTCCTCTCAATCCCCTGTGCCTTGCCTTCCACATCCACCGCGTGGATCAGAAATTCATCGCAATAACCGGAGAGTCTGTCCAGAAGTTCCATATTCACCTTCTCTTCCGTCAGTTTCTGCCAGCGGTCCGTCACCACCCGATATCCGTCCTCTGTCATCTTACAGCTGACATCCAACACCAGATGCTCCTTTCCCACGGCGGCCATGATTTTCTCCAGTTTATCATAATGAATTCTTCCGTTCTGAAAGACATGGGAAGTGACGATCACATGGGACGCGCCTGCCCGCAGATACTCTTCCGCATTGTCCACGGTGATACCGCCGCCGATCTGAAGTCCCCCGGGATATGCCTCCAGCGCTGCAAATGCCTGCCGCCTGGAAGCCTCATAGTACTCACTGCCCCGTGCGTTTAACAGAATAATATGGCCGCCCTTCAACCCGGAACGCCGATAGATCTCCGCAAAATAAGCGGCATCCTGCCGTGCCACAAAATTTTCCTCCGCCTGATCTCCCTCGTCCCTGAGACTTCCGCCCACAATCTGTTTTACCTTTCCGTTATGTATATCGATACATGGTCTGAATTCCATAGCTGTCCAACCTCGCAAATTCAATATTTGGAAGAACAATTCTTCCAGTTTTTTCCAACTTCTGCACTATTTGTCTCTTTTTTATATGCATATTTTTTTTCACGTTCCACATACTACTCACAGATCATCCCATATCAGGACTTTTGGCGTTGATTTAATGTTTCATCAGCAGAATGGAGGAAAATATGAAAAAAGCAAATTATCTGAAAGGAGCCAAAAAGCTCCTTGCACTCAGTCTGGTGCTCACCTTTCTGTGTGTTGCCACTTCCTGTGGCAATAATAATAACTCAAGCAATGCCGGCAGCATGGCCGGCAGCGGCTCCTCGTCAGCCGGTTCCGAAAGCGGTGCCGGCAACGGCGATACCGCAAACGGAAACGGCGGCACAGCGGGAAATAATACCGGAACCGCAGGCAATAACGGTATAAATAATGACAACAATGGTGTCACCGGAACAGGCGGCGCAACAGCAGGGGATAACAGTTCCATCCTGGATGACGCCGGCAATACGATCTCCAATGTGCTGGATGATGTAGCCGACGGTGCGGCGGATCTTACCGATGACATCATGGGTAACGGCGATCATTCCAATAATAACGGCAGCAATACCAACATGAACAACGGCTCCGGCACAAGTACCGGTACCGGTAGCACGACAGGTACCGGCTCCACAACAGGAACCGGTGCGGGCGGCGCTGCCGGCGGAGCGGTAACACAATAACCGGCGACACAGCTCTTTGAAAACAGCGGAAGCTCGCAGGGATTCCCTATGAGCTTCCGTTTTCCGTCTCGTTGATTATAACAATATTTTAGCAATTCCGCACAGCAGCATTCCTTTGTGATCAGCCGGACCTACTGCTCCATGATCGTACCGTCACGATATGCTTCCAGCAGCTCTTCCAGATAGTAAATGCTCTCCCTGAGCTCGTTTCCAACATCCGTATCCGCCACCAGCTTTCTGCGGGCAAAAGTCTCCACGTCAATGGAATCGGAAAAAATATCGGACTCCTTTATAATGGCAGCCTCGGTGGATTCAAAAGGCTCATGGGCCACCAGCCTCATGCCCCGGGAATTACATACCAACGTATACCCGGCAATTCCTGTCTTTTTCTGGTACGCTTTGGAAAATCCGCCGTCGATGATCAGAAGCTTGCCGCCGCACTTGATGGGCGACTCCCCGTGGATCTGCTCCACAGGCACATGACCGTTGACGATATGCCCTTCCTTCGCATCCAGGCCGAACTCCTCCAGGATCCGGTTCACCGTTTCTTCCTGCTCCAGAAGCTGATAATAGCTGTTCTTCTTCTCCTTGTGGGTAGCCGGTTCCTCCACGAAATAGGATTCAAAGGTGGCCATCTTCGCCTTTCCAAACACCGGGGAACCCTTTCCCGCCCAGATATACCACATCATATCCTGACTGGCGGACCGCTCGGAGGGATCCTTTGCATAGTATCCTCTTCTGGCATAATATTCCAAAATGTCGTACAATGCCTTACCGCTGTATTTCTTACCATAGATTTCCACGGAGGCAAAGCTGCCGTCCGGATTCATGGGCATACAGCCATGGTACAACAGATTGCCGTTATAAATCTTGTAGATTCCGCCCTTGGCATAAAGGAAACGAACATGGCGCTGCAGCTTTTCACACTTCATGAATGCCTGCTGCAGACGTATCATGACCTTGGTCTCCTCCTCGCTCAGCTCATAGGGCTTGTCCCTGTCAATGGTAGGAAAATCCAGATCCTTCATGGGATATTCCGCGCCGTCTATGCACACCGTGCCCTTTTCATAATCGATCTTGTCCAACAAAAGCCTGTTATCCATGTCGAACTCCGGATGACGCATGATCAGCTGACCCTCCAGCTTGAACTGGATAACAGTCATGGCCTTGTGCATCTTGGTGTCCAGGCTTAAATCTTTGGTGTTATAGTCCGTATTATAACGTATGGAAAACAGATCACAGTTTGTATCCGCATAGGTATCTATGGCAAAGGTGGCAAGGGGCAGCAGATTGATGCCATAGCCGTCCTCTATGGTGGCAAGATTCCCGTACTTTGCCGCCATCCGCACTACATTGGCAATGCAGGCCATATGACCGCTGGCCGCTCCCATCCATACCATGTCGTGATTTCCCCACTGTACATCCACGGAGTGATAAGCACACAGCGTGTCCATAATGATATGGGGACCGGGACCTCTGTCATATATATCACCCACAATATGCAGATGATCGATGACAAGGCGTTGGATCAGATGGCTCAGCGCAACGATGAACTGCGGCGCCCTGCCGATGCGGATTATGGTGTGTATGATCTCGTTGTAATATGCCTCCTTGTCCTGGATCTCTTCCTTTTCCGTGATCAGCTCTTCGATTACATAGGCAAAGTCCTGAGGCAGAGCTTTTCTCACCTTGGAGCGGGTATATTTCGAGGAGACCCGCTTGATGATCTGCACCAGCCGGTGAAGGGAGATCTTATACCAGTCCTCAATATACTCTTCCTCGTGGCGGGCAATCTCCACCTTTTCCTCCGGGTAGTAGATCAAAGTGGCAAGGCTCTTCTTGTCCTTTGTACTGAGCGTATTTCCAAATTCCTCGTCTATCTTCCTGCGTATGGAGCCGGAGCCGTTCTTGAGCACATGGTTAAACTGCTCATACTCTCCGTGGATATCCGTCAGAAAGTGCTCCGTCCCCTTTGGCAGATTCATGATAGACTGCAGATTGATGATCTCCGTAGAGGCTGCTGCAATATTTCTATATTGCTTTGCCATAGTCTTCAATACTTTGCGTTCTTTGTCGTCCATTGCCGTCCCCCCCTGTCTGCTGTCAGCGACACCGGCACTCCTCAGGATAAGTTCCTCTCAGCATGCCCCGTTCACCTGACATTCCTTGATATGATCTTTGGAACAGTCTGACATCCCATCCTGTACCGGGACTGAAGCATCCTTTCACTGCGCCGCATCGATCACATTACTCATATCATACATGCCCGGAGCCTTTCCTGCAAGGAATTTCGCCGCCTGGACCGCACCTTTGCCGAATACCGCCTTGGAATATGCCGTGTGGGAAAATGTGATCACCTCGTCCGGTCCCGCGAACAGAACATCATGCTCTCCCACAATGGTGCCGCCTCTTATGGCGCTGATGCCGATTTCCTTCTTCGGCCGCTTCTCCCTGCGGGAACTTCTGTCATAGACGTATTCATACTCATTTCCAAACTCTTCATTGATGGAATCAGCCAGAGCCAGCGCGGTTCCGCTGGGCGCATCCAGCTTCAGTTTGTGATGCTTCTCCACCACTTCCATGTCAAACCCCGCCGGTGCAAGCACACCTGCGGCATCCTTTAACAGCTTTAACAGCAGAT
>JAIEKC010000577.1:0-1912 GCA_029064505.1 Acetatifactor sp. | reverse complement strand
CGGATGCATAGTCCCTGCCCCATAGTTGATCTGCTCTACAAAGCCCGTCATCAGGTTGACGGCATATGCCTTATTTCCCACCGCTATGGTCTGGGAATAGGCCGCAAAGCCCTTCGCTGTCACTGTCAGGGTATAATCCCCCGCTGCCAGAGAGGCAAAGCTCACCCTGCTCTCCCAGGTATTTTCCCCTCCGATGACGATCTCACCGGTCTTGCGTCCTCCCCGGGCGTCCTTTAATTCCACTGAAAAGGTTACCGGACTCTTCAGGACCAGAGCCGATCCGATGACCACATCCACCTGTCCTGTCTGTCCGGAAGCGGTCTGTCCTCCCGCCAGACTCCTTTCTTTTTCGGAAAATATTCTCTCCTGCCTGACCGTTTCCCGGATCCGGTTGTTGCTTTCTGAGGCATAAGCCGTCAGCCCCGCGTTGAGCATCAAAGCCGCTGTCAGCAGAAATGCCAGTGTCCTCTTCATTCCTTCTTCCTCCTATGTAAAACAAACCGTCTTCTATATCAGCATCTTTACATCCTCTGCTTCGTATTGCCATTATATCTGAACTGTTTGATTTTATCAATAGCCTTTCATCAGGAGCAAATCAAAAGATGCAAAGCCATGATGATCCAACAGGCTTTACATCTTATATTTTACAGTTTCTGTTATTGCAGTTTTTATTCGATCAGGTTATTGTTCCGTACATCAGACAAGATTTACCGAAGAATTTTCCAAAACGCCGGGCAGAAATGCATAGATGCTGCATCCACATAATTCATCAAAATGCTTTTTGGTATACATAAATGCTTTCCATTTATCCAGTGTAAAATCCGGCAGGCCATGCCGCAGAGCTACGTCCACCAGTCTTTTCTCCATAATGCATGCCCCCTTTGGCAGGGAAATGGCATCACATAACTGGATCAGGATATCGTAATCATCGTATTCCGTGTGTTCCAGAAACTCCCTTAAAAATTCCTTCTGTTCAGGCGAGCAGTCATACTTTCCGAAAAAAGTATTTACATCTTTTAACGGAAAGGAATGCGTCAGGCAAATGCGTGCGATTTCTTCCTGTCCCAGGCTCATCATATAGTCATAGCCGTCAAAAATATGCAGGATCCCCTTTATGCCGGCTCTGCGGCCGATATCATGCAGCAATCCCATCACATACGCTTTGTCACAGTCCATGCATCCTGTCTTTTCAGCGATCAACCGGGCATTTCGTGCCACTGACCTGCTGTGCTGTTCCCATGGACCGGGGCACAGCTGCGCTCCCGCTTTTAATTCCATATCCGCTTCTGTCGGTGTGATCATGCAGCTCCCTCCTGTTCTACCTGCTTGACGGGTGTGAGCCAATGGAAAGCTTTCAGTCCCCGCCATAATGTCATTTTCTATCTTACAGCTGTGCGCCTTTGTCTTTTCGTTGTAATCGATCCCGACCATCACGATCTCACCGCCATGACCAAAGCGATCAGTCCGGTCTTACAATGTATCCGTCACCACAAAATGTTCTATCCCTACAATAGCATAGATCAGCACAAATATCCAGATTAAGGAACACTCCACCGGCTGTTCCCGATAACTGCCAAAGGCTGATAAACCTCTTCGTCAGGCTTTTCTGCTTCCGTTTTCTGCATCACCCCAGCTGCTCCGTCAACTCACAGATCTCGTCGATCATGCCGCCGATGGTTTCAATCGTATCCAGCAGCGGGGCATCCGTGGTGATATCTATGCCAGCCAGTGCCGCCAGTTCCACCGGAGCCAGTGTACTCCCTGCCGCCAACACTTTCTTCCAGTCCTCGATGGCTCCCTCGCCCTCGTTCTCGATGCGTTTGCACATCTGGGTGGCAATGGTAAGTCCGGCGCTGTAGGTGTAGGAGTACAGGCCCATGTAATAATGGGGCTGGCGCATCCAGGTCAGTTC
>JAIEKC010000576.1:0-3142 GCA_029064505.1 Acetatifactor sp. | reverse complement strand
GCTTCTTGCGTCATGGTTCGTGGATGTGCGGCTGAAGATCCGCGGCCAGCAGTTTTTCAAGGTAGTCATTTATCTGCCGAATCTGATCATGGCGTCCGCATTTGCAATGCTGTTCTTTACATTGTTTTCCAACAAGGGGCCGATCAACTCCATACTGTTGTCGGCAGGAATAACGGACAGTCCCATCGATTTTATGGGCACTGCCCTTGGGACCAGGTCTCTGATCGGAGTGATGAATTTCCTGATGTGGTTTGGTAATACAACGATCATGCTGATGGCGGCGAGCATGGGTATCAGTCCCGACATTTTTGAGGCATCGGAAATAGACGGCTGTAACAGTATGCAGAGATTTTACCGTATCACGCTTCCGCTGATCCGCCCGATCCTCACCTACACATTGATCACATCCATCATCGGAGGCCTTCAGATGTTCGATGTGCCTCAGATCCTGACCAACGGGCAGGGAAGTCCTGACCGTACGTCCATGACGCTGATCATGTTCCTGAACAGTCACTTAAAGAGCAATAACTATGGAATGGCCGGCGCTTTGTCCGTATACCTGTTCATTGTCAGCGGTATCTTATGCTTTTTCGTATACCGCATAACCAATGACAATGATCCGGATGGTTCCAGGGCAGCTGCAAGAAAGAATAAAAAAGCGGGAAGGAGATAATCTGATGAAATCTGATCCTTTGAATAAACTGCGCACTGTTTTTGCACATATATTACTTGTCTTCCTGTCATTTATGTGCCTCTTTTTCTTCTACATCCTGTTTGTAAACGCATCGCGTTCCCATGCAGACCTGATGAAAGGGTTTACGGCACTGCCGGGAAAGTATTTCTTCGCTAATCTGAAAAGTGTGGCCAATGACGGAACCTTTCCCATGATGCGGGGGATTCTCAACAGTCTGATCGTTTCCGGCAGCTCGGCGGCAATCTGTACTTACTTTTCCGCATTGACCGCATATGGGCTTTATGCTTATGATTTTAAGCTGAAGAAGGTGGCCTTTACATTCATCATGGCGATCCTTGTAATGCCGACTCAGGTTACGGCAATGGGTTTTCTGCGCCTGATCACGAAGATGGGGATGTATGATTCCCTGCTTCCGATGATCATACCGTCCATCGCCTCACCGGCTGTATTCTACTTTATGTACAGCTATCTGGAGTCATCCCTTCCTCTTTCACTGGTTGAGGCGGCAAGGATCGACGGTTCACGGGAATTCCGGACATTTAATCAGATCGTCCTCCCTATTATGAAACCGGCCATGGCGGTACAGGCGATCTTTACCTTCGTAGGCTCATGGAACAATTATTTCGTTCCCGCGCTGGTCATCCAGTCAAAGGATAAGATGACAGTGCCGATCCTGATAGCGCTTCTGCGAGGAGCCGATTATATGAACCAGGATATGGGTAAGATGTACATGATGATCCTGGTGGCCATCGTCCCCATCATTATTGTGTATCTGATCCTTTCAAAATACATTATCGCAGGTGTAACGCTTGGCGGTGTCAAGGGATAAAGAGCGCTATACCTGACTTTGCGGCGGAATTGCCTGAAACGGAGAAGAAGTATGGTTAGATTAAATGAGATTCACAGCGGAACACTGTCACAGCAGCCCTCCGAAAGGGAGATTGCCCATGGCAGGCTGGCCAGGGAGGCCGCTGTGGAAGGGATTGTTTTGCTGAGGAACGAGGGTATTCTTCCGCTTCCAATGTCCGCACCGGTGGCGCTTTTTGGCGGCGGTGCGGATCGGACGGTAAAGGGAGGTATCGGCTCGGGAGACGTCAACAACAGGGGGAGTATTTCTATATACAGAGGTTTGAAAGACGCCGGCATATCCGTTACGAGTAAGGACTGGCTGAGGGATTACCGGGAGCGTTATGAAGCCGCAAGGGCTGCATGGAAGGCGAGAGTGTTGGAGGATGTGAAGCATGTGGACAATCCCTTTGACGCCTATGCGGCAAACCCGTTTTCGCTGCCGGAGGGCCGGGGGATCACAGCAGGGGATCTGGAGGGGGCCTCAGCGGCGATCTATGTGATCAGCCGCATTTCCGGGGAGGGTAAGGATCGCCGCAGGACAGAAGGAGATTATTACTTAAGCCCAAAGGAGCGGGAGGATATCCGATATCTGGATCAGGCCAATATGCCTGTTGTGCTCATACTGAATACGGGAGCTCCCATCGAACTGACCGACGTTCTGGAGAAAACGGAAAATATCAGGGCAATTTTACATATTTCACTGCCCGGACAGGAGGGCGGTCATGCTGTAGCGGATGTTCTGTCTGGAAAGGCGGCCCCGGGGGGAAGGCTGACCTCAACATGGGCAAGGCGTTATGAGGATTATCCCTCCGCCGGGAATTTCGGTTATTTGAACGGAGATCTGGAAAAGGAGGAATACAGGGAAGGCATTTATGTGGGATACCGGTATTTTGACAGCTTTGATATACAGCCGCTGTTTCCCTTCGGCTATGGATTGTCCTATACCGATCTTTCCATAGAGTATGAAGGACTCCGGATAACGGGGGAAGGCATAGAAGTGGCTGTTGCCGTGAGAAATGCGGGGAAGCATTATCCCGGCAGGGAAGTGGTACAGGTATATGTGACCCCTCCCCAGACAGGCCTGGAGAAGGAATACCGGCGGCTTGCCGGCTTCGCAAAGACAGAGCTTCTGCAGCCCGGAGATGTGCAGGAGCTTAAGGTCATTATAGAACAAAAACAGCTTGCCAGCTTTTCGGAGCAGCTGCAGGCGTGGGTCATTGAGGACGGAAGCTATGGCGTATGGATCGGGAACAGCAGCGTATCTCTAAGGCTGGAAGCGCTGCTTACGGTTTCAGAGCCGGCGGTATTGGAATGGACAAATGAGGTATGCCCTAAAGAGGCAATGTTTGAAGACCTGAGCACTGCCGGGGGTAACGTGATAAAGGCTCGTAAGTGGCTTGCGGAGGCAAGGGAGCAAATGCTTCCGGAAATAAACTTTACGCCGTGGGCGGAAGAAAAAAGATCACCGGAGATATTGCCTGCCGGAGAGCAGTCTGTGGAGGAGCTGATACCTCTCATGTATGGGAATATCACCAGGGGCGCAAGCACCCTTGGTTCTGCCGGAACCCGTGTGCCCGGATCTGCCGGGGAGACATCACA
>JAIEKC010000575.1:0-4160 GCA_029064505.1 Acetatifactor sp. | reverse complement strand
GTCCATAGTATCCTCCATTCTGCCGTATGCGGCAAGTCGCTTACTCATTTAGCGGCCTGTCTTGGAATACCGCCTAAACTTTCACGCCTACGTTCAAAATTATTTCCTGTGCAACTTCATCCAGTGGCACCACCTGATTTGACAAGCCTGCATTCTCAACACTTCTGGGCATGCCATACACGGTGCAGGTGGCCTGATTCTGAGTGATCACATGGATATTCTTATGGGGTTTCAGGTTTTTGATCCCGGCAGTGCCGTCCGCTCCCATTCCGGTCAGAACCACACAGACGATCTTGTCAAATTTGCTGTTCACCAGAGACTCATACATATAATTGGCACAGGGCTTTACACCCTCTCTGCTGGGTTCATCCGTATAATGGATCACATATTTGCCCGCCGGAGAAGTCACCACGTTCATATGCATACCGCCCATGGCAATGTACACGGTACCCGGCTGCAGTTCATCCCCTTCCGCCGCTTCCTTGACCCTTATACTGCTGAGATCGTTCAGCCGCTCTGCCAGAGAAGCCGTAAAACCCTTCGGCATATGCTGTACCAGCAATACCGGTGCATCCAGTTCCGCCGGGAGTCTGGGAATGACAGCCTGCAGTGCCTTGGGCCCTCCTGTGGAGCTGGCAATAGCCACTACCTTGGTACCTGTCGTCCTGGATGAAAATTTTCTGGCAAAGTCCGCCATCTTAGCCGCCGTAGCATGGCTTTCCGCCACTTTCTCACGGGTTTCAAATATGGGGAGACTGCTGTTCGACACCACATCCAGCACACGAAGCAATCTGTCCTTGAAAACATCAGCCCGGCAATCCACCGCACTGTCCGGTTTATGTATGAAATCAAGAGCTCCCAGTTCCAACGCATCCAGGGTTATCTTGGCGCCCTCTCTGGTATCCGTGCTGGCCATCATGACTCTCGCCGGGATCTTCCTCTTCTGCAGTTCCTCCAGAAGCTCCAGACCATTCATTCTCGGCATATGCACATCGAGAACGACCGCATCATATTGATTTCTGCTCAACAGATCAAGTGCTTCCAGACCATTCGTAGCCCGTGCAACCACCTGAAATCTCTCATCTGTATCTATTATATCACACAGTACTCTTCTCATGAGTGCAGAATCATCAACAACCAGAATTTTTTTTGCCATCATCTTCTCTCTTTCTGGAGGCTTTTCCTCTCTTCTTCAAATATATATTTTATGATCTCTTCCCGCGTCTCATTGTCTATATCATAATACTGCACACGATGTTCAAAGATTCCCGGACGGTTCTCCAGTTCTCTGGCGCTGAGAACCTTTCCGATCACCTCATACTGCTTCTGCTCATTTCCTTTGATCAGATGATAGCTGCAATACAACAGATTCTCCGGTTCATACTTCTGGGAAGAGATAAAACGCAGTCCGCCGCCGCTGATATCCACAATAACACTCTGCTTCAGGGGCCGCCCGGAAACCAGCGCAAAAGGCAGGCGCTTTTCGATCGCCTGAACCTCATCCTGCTCCAGGTTCCTCGCGCACATCTCCAGCGCGCAGCTGAACCGATAATATTCACGCCTCTGGTACTTTCTGAGATTACTGGTCAGTTCCACCACAAGGATGAATATATTATTGCTCTTATAACGGTCAACGATCCTTGCAAAACACTGATAGAGACCGCTCTCACCGTAAAATACCAGATCATATTCGCTGTCCACCGGAAGCAGGATCAGCTTTAACTGTTCCATAGGCATGGCAATCTCCATCGTATCTTCCGAAAGGATATCCAGCACACTGCTGTAGTATATCTTCTTATTGCCCTCTGTATTCTCTTCCTCTCCCCTGTCAATTGCCTGTAATTCAATTTTGTCATTCGGCGATATAAATTTAGACAGCATCTTGACTTCACATGCTCCTTTCTGCTCCGATCTCCGCATTTCTCCGGACAGTGCCCCGTACTGCGGAGTCATTTACGCGTTATGCTTTCCTATGATATGAGAGAAAAATGCCGCCATTCCTCTCTCCGGCTGGCGCTCCGTCTCCACCTTATCCAAAAGGCATTCGGCCATTCTCTGAAAGGCCATACTGGATCTCGCCCCGGGATTCAGCAGCGAAACAGGAACCTGCTGCATGATCGAACGGGAGAGCTGACTGTCCTCCGGCACGGTTCCCAGATAATTGAGCGGAATCTTCAAGTATCTGGATACCACTACATTCAGCTTCTCATACAGTATCCTGCCATCGGACTCCTTATCCACCCGGTTGGCGATCATCTTTACCTTGGTGGCGGATGCTTCGAATCTGGGATGCCGATACAATGCCTTCAGCAAAGAATAGGCATCCGTAATGGAAGCCGGTTCCTGAGTTGTGACAAGCAAAACCTCTCCGCATGCCACGAGAAATTCCAGCACGGCATCTGAAATACCCGCCCCTGTATCTACAATGATTATATCCGTGATAGCATCCAGCTCCGTCAGATTCTGGATGATATAGCTCAGATAATCCCTGCTCAGATTGGCCATTCCGGTAATACCGGAACCACCGGAAATGAATCCGATCTCCATAGGCCCCTCTGTTATGATATCCGTAATGCCTTTTCCCTGATAGATCAGGTCATAGAGATTATGTTTCGGCACCGCGCCGAACATGATCTCTATATTGGCAAGCCCGAAATCCGCGTCCAGAATAATGACTCTCTTGCCCATCTTTCGAAACTGGACCGCCAGATTGATGGCCACGTTGGATTTTCCCACGCCTCCTTTACCACTTGTGACAGTCATGACACGGGCAAGTGGCCTTGACTTTACCTGACTGGCCTTTAAAATTCTGAGTTGCTCCGCTTGGTCCATGCCAGTACCTCCTATTCCGGTTCCGTATCTTCTTGATCAAATCAGTACCTTTGTCAACAGAATTAACACATCATACTACCTTCATGCCTTTCCTCCCAGAAGCTGCTTTACCGTTTTCTGGGGATTAAAGCATTCAATATCATCCGGTACGTTCTGCCCGCAGGTCACATAAGCTATGGGAAACTCCGCAAAAAGTTTCAGGTTCAGCAGATTTCCCAATGTCAGCGTCTCATCAAGTTTGGTAAAGATGATCTGATAATCCGTAATCTCTTTGTAACTGGCTGCGATCTGGAGCAGATCACGATACTTTGTGGTGGCGCTGAGTACCAGAAATGTCTGATATTCTCCCGCTGTCTTCACAGAGCTGAAAAGCTTCTCTATATTCTCAACCTGCTCCACATTCTTATGAGAATGTCCGGCCGTGTCCACGAATATATAGTCAAAAATATAAAAATCCTGCACTGCCTGCCTTATGTCCTCCTCCGTATATATGACACGGAAAGGAGCTTCCAGAATATTGGCATAGGTACGCAGCTGTTCCGCTGCGGCAATGCGGTAAGTATCCGCCGTCAGGAGCGCGACCTTCTTCTTTTCCTGCACGGTAAGATTGCTGGCCAGCTTGGCAATGGTCGTAGTCTTTCCCACGCCGGTAGGCCCCATAAACAATACGATTCTCGGCCCTTTTTTCGCCGGAGCAATTCCCTCCGCCTTCCCGAATTTCAGGATCATTTTCTGGTAGACATTGGCTAAGATATAGTCAAAAGGCATATTGGGTTTCTTATTTTTCTCCAGATTCTCAATGATCTGATTGGCATACTTTTCGTCCACCTCATTTTCCAACATGGTGTTGTACAACAGGCGGACAAATTTATTGCGCTCCAGCTCCTCTTCGCTCAGCTCTTCCTCAGGTTTTGCACTCTCGCTCTGTTCCTGTTTCTCCACATCGTCCTGCTGAAACCTGCTCTCCAGCAAAGTCTGCAGACTATCCAGTCTTTTCTCGATATTCTGGGATTTTTCCGCCGTCACTTCCGTCGCCCTGTTCTCCTCGACAGGCGCACTTTCACGTTTTACGGGCTCTGCCGCCGTCACTTCCCTGCGAACAGGTTTTGGAATATCACCCTCTTCTTCCAGCGCCACTGTCACTTCCACCTGTCTCGAGCGAAATAATGCCGTAAGCCCCTTCGGCTTTGCATCTTTCACATTCATAATGACAATACCGCTGCCCAGTTCCTTCTTGGCGGCTTCCACTGCCGCTTCTTCTGTTTTTCCAACAAATCTTTTGATAATCATTATGCTGTCACCATCCCAACTGACTGTAATTCAACATT
>JAIEKC010000574.1:0-2627 GCA_029064505.1 Acetatifactor sp. | reverse complement strand
TATTTATAAACTACCGCAAGAAGTTGTAGAAATCTGTGAATATTTCAAACAAACAGAAGAATATTCCAATGGACAGCTTAAAATCTCTGCCGAACCGTATCTCAGCACATTTATTCGTCAGTATGATTCCAGAATCAGACTGCAATTTGGTCGATCATCAACCGTATATACAGAATCTGCAGAAGCAGAAGTGGCTTTTGTACAAATTGGCGTTGAGCAAGGTAAAGAAAGGGATCTTTACCTTCTTACCAAGGCTTTACGAAATGACAGTTGTCGGTATCTTGTAATAGAAACAGAAAAAGTCACGGATGAAGAAATGCAAGCATATGGATATGCATACACAGATACCGTCTGCGGATATGAGATATATCAAGATATGTGGTATTTTGATGTACCCGGTGTGGAAAATGCAAGCAACGGAAGTGTCATATTAGATATACAGGATGGCATGATGATTGAGTATTTGAAACATCCAGATGGAAGTCCTTATAAGGTCCGATATGTATTGGATGAATATGATGGAAGCTTTCATAAAGTCATTTATGACAAAGAAACACAATTGTTCTATGTGCTCGACAAGGAGAAAAGTAAAATTCTTCTGGTGCATGAATCTAACGGCTCTATCCGTATCATAGATCATCGACAAATAGCCACAAAGGAGATTAAAGATATTGAAATTCAAAACGGCTATTTCGTATTATATTTGAATAGTGGGGAGACCGTTATGCTGGAATATAAAGACCGGAGCTTTTCAGTGCCGGAACCGTAACGTAACAAAGAGGTATCCTTATGCGAAAAAAAATTTTGACTTTGATAATAGTCTTTTTCTTTGCCTGTTTTATATCAAACTATTGGTTCCAATTCGTTCTGGTACAGGGCGATTCTATGTCTCCTGCCTATAAACCATGGAAGCTGATCATTATAAATAAGAGACCCGATACATTGAAATCCGGAGACGTAATCGTCTTTCAATGTACCGGGCTGAATTCCATTTTGATAAAACGAATTGTTGCCTGTCCTGGAGATACCATACAGATAAATGATGGTATCTTATACGTCAATGGCTTTGATACCCGAGAAAAGTTCCCATATGACTATATCAATTATACAGGCATAGCCGAATCTCCTATTACTCTCAAAGCAGACGAATATTTTGTGTTAGGTGACAACCTTGAATATAGCAAAGATAGTCGCAACGCGGACATAGGGTGTGTAAAAAGAAGCGATATTCTGGGTATAACACTCCCCCAAATCCCTATCTCCAGATAACCCTTTCCAACAACGCCTATAACTGCTTTCTTACATCTTTCAAATCTCAACCGCGTTATGATATTCCCGCATAAAATCCATCCTGTTCTCTCTGGCAGATTCCTTTGGTCTTCCAAGGTCTGATCTTGCCTCAAGGGAAACCATAACTTCTATCAGAGACAGTTCATTTCTATTTATGGCATCTTTAATCACAGTTTTCAGTTCTGCTTCCGTTTTTACCATATAAGTATTTCTATATCCACAGGACGCTGCAATCTGGGCATAAGTTCCTCCGCTAAATCCGGTAGGCATGGATCCAACTGATTCATGTGCGGCATTGTTAATAACAATATGCAGTAAATTAGAGGGCGATTGCTTTGCAATGAATGCCAGTGCCCCCATATGCATCATCACAGCCCCATCTCCGTCAATACATACAATCTTCCTGGACTTATCCGCCTGCGCCATTCCATATGCGATCATGGATGCATGCCCCATACCGCCAACAGTCATAAACAATCTGTTATGACCACCATATAATGCATCGCTTTGCTCATAAAGCTCCCTTGATATCTTCCCTGTGGTAGAAACAATATAGGCATCCTTGTAAACACATTGAAGGATATTTTTTAATGCCTGTTCACGCACAAGTTCATATCCATTTTTCCATGTAAACTCACTTTCCTTTTCAAAGGTACCTTTTTTCACAACAATTGCATACTGTCTGTTCTCATTTAATACAGTCTCTGCCTTTTTTATAATTTCTTTTATCTGTACATCTGTAGTTTCCATACCAATAACAGAATAAGGCACATCCATGACTTCCAGTAGTTTACATGTTATCTTTCCCTGATAAGCATGCTGCGGCTCATCCTTTTTCCCTGGCTCTCCGCGCCAACCAACGACATACAACATCGGAATGCCATACACCTCTTGATTTGCTATGGAAGCCAATGGATTTATAATATTGCCTAACCCTGAATTTTGCAGATATACAAGGGCTGGACGCTTCGTAGCAAGATACTCCCCTGTCGCCAGACCTACTGCAGCTCCTTCATTTGCCGTCACATAATGATTAAACTCTTTCCCATTATCAAACTGAACCGCATCGCAAAACTGTTTTAGTGTAGAATCTGGAACACCTGTAATTGTATTAATCCCTATCTCCTTAATCTCATGCAAAAAAACACTTGCTTTCATCCTATTAACATTCTCCATTCTACTGTCAGATCATAAAATTTACGATAAATCCATTTCAGTCACTAAGTAAATCATACTTAAATTATCAATAAAAAGGCAAGACGCAACTACATATCATCAATAAGCGTGATGATATCTTTAAACGGCATTAACCTGGAATCCACCTCTAACGCCCTGTG
>JAIEKC010000573.1:0-10903 GCA_029064505.1 Acetatifactor sp. | reverse complement strand
GTCACTGTACCCAGCTAGTATCTACGAAGAGGTAGAACAGACGTGTAAGGCCATGATGTGGGAAGGTTGCGCAGGAATCATGACACGCACGGGAGAGTGTACAGTCACCGCTTGTCGTACTTAGAAGTAAAAGTGCGAAAAGGAGGCGACTTTTTTTATGGCAAGTCAAGTAATGAGAATTACCCTGAAAGCTTATGAGCATCAGCTGGTTGATGCATCTGCCAAGAAAATCATTGAAACTGTAAAGAAGACCGGATCTGAGGTGAGCGGCCCGGTACCCCTTCCCACCAAGAAGGAGGTTATCACCATTCTGAGAGCGGTACACAAGTACAAGGACTCCAGAGAGCAGTTCGAGCAGAGAACCCATAAGAGACTGATCGATATCATCACGCCTACCCAGAAGACAGTGGATGCACTGCAGAGACTGGAGATGCCGGCGGGTGTTTATATCGACATCAAAATGAAAAGCAAGTAAAATAAAAACCTCTACTTAGACGTAAGAACACGCAAATCGCAACGTACATTAAAAGCGTGGTCCGCTATGTAGACAGTCCGAAAGGGCAGAAAGAGAGGAAATATGAAGAAAGCAATTTTGGCAACAAAGATCGGTATGACCCAGATCTTCCATGAAGACGGCAGCCTGATCCCCGTGACGGTTCTTCAGGCAGGCCCCTGTGTGGTAACACAGATCAAGACTGTGGAGAACGATGGCTATAAGGCGGTTCAGGTCGGCTTCGTTGACAAGAAAGACAGGATCATCAATAAGGATGCGAAGGGCAGGAGGGAAGTCATTCATGCCCACGGTGCAACCAAGGCGGAGCAGGGCCACTTTAAGAAGGCCGGCGTGAGCTCCAAGAGATATGTGAGAGAGTTTAAGTTTGAGAATACTGACGAGTATACCTTGGGCGCGGAGATCAAGGCGGACATCTTTGCCCAGGGTGATAAGATCGATGCTACTGCGATCTCCAAAGGTAAAGGATTCCAGGGCGCGATCAAGAGACACGGACAGCACAGAGGTCCCATGAAGCACGGTTCCAAATTCCACCGCCATCAGGGTTCCAACGGTGCGTGTTCCTCCCCCAGCCGTGTGTTTAAAGGCAAGGGAATGCCCGGACATATGGGTTGCGTAAGGGTGACTGTGCAGAACCTTGAGGTCGTAAGAGCGGACGCTGAAAAGAATCTGCTGCTGGTAAAGGGTGCGGTACCCGGACCCAAGAAGGCACTGGTAACCATCAAAGAGACCGTTAAGGTAGAAAGCTAGTTTCGTGCGAAAGGAGGACTGATCAAATGGCAAACGTAGCTGTTTATAATATGGAAGGCAAAGAAGTTGGTACAATGGAATTAAACGATGCGGTATTTGGTGTGGAAGTAAATGAGCACCTGGTACACATGGCAGTTGTACAGCAGCTTGCGAATAATCGTCAGGGAACTCAGAAGGCAAAAACCCGTTCCGAGGTGTCCGGCGGCGGAAGAAAGCCCTGGAGACAGAAGGGAACCGGCCATGCGAGACAGGGTTCAACCAGAGCTCCCCAGTGGACCGGCGGCGGTGTTGTGTTTGCGCCCGTTCCCAGAGATTATTCCTTTAAATTGAACAAGAAGGAAAAGAGAGCGGCCCTGAAGTCCGCGCTGACCAGCAAGGTACAGGACAGCAGGCTGATCGTGGTTGACGAACTGAAATTCGATGAGATCAAGACCAGGAAATTTGTTGCGGTAATGAACAACCTGAAGGTTCAGAAGGGCCTGGTTGTTATCGCTGACAATGATGCCAATGTAGTGATGTCTGCGAGAAATGTGGCTGATGTGAATACTACTCTGGTGAATACAATCAATGTATACGATGTTATGAAGGCTAAGACGGTTGTCCTGACAAAGGATGCTGTTGCAAAGATCGAGGAGGTGTACGCATAATGGCAGATATTAAGTACTATGACGTAATCCTCAAACCGGTCATTACTGAGAAAAGTATGGCTGGTATGGGCGAGAAGGAATATACTTTTCTGGTTCATACGGAAGCAAATAAGACCATGATCAAGGAAGCGGTTGAGAAAATGTTCGACGGCACCAAGGTAAAGCGGGTCAACACCATGAACTGCCAGGGCAAGAAAAAGAGACGCGGAATGGTAGTGGGCAGGACCGCCAAGAGCAAGAAGGCTATCGTGACTCTGACCGAGGACAGCAAGGATATCGAGATCTTTGCAGGTCTCTAAAAACGGCGAGAGGTTTTTCCGGGACGTCGGATGACGCCGCCTGAGGGAAAACTGTGCTTCGTCTGGGTTATTTATAAGTATGCGGCCCGAGAACGGGCTGCGCAAAATTGATTGAGATAAGGAGATAAGACAATGGGTATTAAGACATACAATCCCTATACACCCTCCAGAAGAAATATGACCGGCTCCGATTTCGCGGAAATCACCAAGAAGACACCTGAGAAGAGCCTCTGCACTTCTCTGAAAAAGCATGCCGGCCGTAATAATCAGGGTAAGATCACTGTGAGACACCACGGCGGCGGCTCCAGAAGAAAGTACAGGATCATTGATTTTAAGAGAAATAAGGACGGCATTCCCGCTACGGTGATCGGCATCGAGTACGATCCCAACAGAACTGCAAACATTGCGCTGATCTGTTATTCGGATGGCGAGAAGGCATATATCATCGCTCCCGAAGGCCTGACCGACGGCATGACCGTTATGAACGGCGCCGAGGCGGAAGTGAGACTTGGCAACTGCCTGCCTTTATCTGAGATCCCTGTAGGTACTCAGCTGCACAATATCGAGCTGTATCCCGGCAAGGGCGGCCAGCTGGTCCGTTCCGCAGGCAACAGCGCGCAGCTGATGGCAAAGGAAGGAAAGTACGCAACACTTCGTCTTCCCTCCGGTGAAATGAGAATGGTTCCTCTTGTATGCCGTGCGACCGTCGGCGTTGTCGGCAATGTAGATCACAGCCTTGTAAAGATCGGTAAGGCGGGACGTAAGCGCCACATGGGTATCCGCCCTACGGTACGCGGTTCTGTCATGAACCCTAACGACCATCCTCACGGCGGTGGTGAAGGTAAGACCGGTATCGGACGTCCCGGTCCCAGCACTCCCTGGGGCAAGCCTGCATTGGGTCTCAAGACTCGTAAGGCTAAGAAGGCTTCCAACAAGCTGATTGTAAGAAGACGTGACGGAAGAGCAATCAAATAATATGTTTTGAATAAAAACAGGAGGAAAGACAATGGCTAGATCACTTAAAAAAGGACCTTTCGCAGACGAAAGCCTGTTAAAGAAAGTAGACGCTTTAAATGCATCAGGACAGAAGCAGGTCATCAAGACCTGGTCCCGTCGCTCTACAATTTTCCCTTCTTTCGTGGGACATACATTTGCAGTGCATGACGGCAGAAAGCATGTTCCTGTATATGTAACCGAGGATATGGTTGGCCACAAGCTCGGTGAGTTCGTTGCAACCAGAACTTATCGGGGACACGGCAAGGATGAGAAGAAGTCCAAGGTGAGGTAAGATAAGTTCCAACGCACAATCGCCCGGGAGGGCATTGCGGCAGTCTGCCTGCGGGCCGCGGGCTCGTAGCAGATGCGTTGCAGTTATTCTGAAAAGGAGGATTTATATCTATGGCTAAAGGACATAGAAGTCAAATTAAGAGAGAAAGAAACGCCCGGAAAGATACCAGGCCTTCGGCAAAGTTATCTTATGCCAGAGTGTCCGTACAGAAGGCGTGTTTCGTATTAGATGCGATCAGGGGCAAGGATGTACAGACTGCACTTGGTATTTTGGAGTATAATCCCAGATACGCTTCCGGCCTTATCAAGAAGCTGCTTGAGTCAGCTATCGCCAATGCCGAGAACAACAATGGTATGAACAGAGAGAACCTGTATGTGGCAGAGTGCTATGCGAACAAGGGACCTACCATGAAGCGCATTCAGCCCAGAGCACAGGGCAGAGCTTACAGGATCGAGAAGAGAATGAGCCATATCACTGTTGTGCTTGATGAGAAGAAGTAAGGAAAGGAGCAAACAAAATGGGACAGAAAGTTAATCCTCACGGCCTTAGAGTCGGTGTTATAAAAGATTGGGATTCCAAATGGTACGCTGACGGCGAGTTCGCCGAGTATTTGGTAGAGGACTTCGAGATCAGAAAGTACCTTAAGAAGAAATTATACAACGCGGGTGTTTCCAAGATTGAGATCGAGAGAGCATCTGACAGAGTGAGAGTTATCATCCACACCGCAAAGCCCGGCGTGATCATCGGCAAGGGCGGTGCAGAGATCGAGGTCACGAAGGCGGAGCTTACCAAACTGACTGACAAGAAGATCCTGGTGGACATCAAGGAGATCAAGAAGCCCGACAAAGATGCACAGCTGGTTGCTGAGAATATTGCGCAGCAGCTGGAGAACCGTGTGTCCTACAGACGTGCCATGAAGTCCTGCATGGGCAGAACCATGAAGGCGGGAGCGCTTGGTATCAAGGCCTGCTGTGCCGGTCGTCTGGGCGGTGCCGATATTGCGAGAAGCGAGTTCTACAGTGAGGGTACCATTCCTCTTCAGACGCTGAGAGCGGATATCGACTACGGCTTTGCGGAAGCAGACACCACTTACGGTAAAGTAGGCGTAAAGGTCTGGATCTACAAAGGCGAGATACTTCCTACAAAGGAAAATCAAATGGAAGGGAGCGATAAATAATCATGTTAATGCCGAAAAGAGTTAAACGTCGTAAACAGTTCCGTGGCACCATGGCCGGCAAGGCAATGAGAGGTAACACTCTTACCTTCGGTGAATATGGTCTTGTTGCTGCCGAGCCCTGCTGGATCAAGTCGAATCAGATTGAGGCGGCACGTATTGCACTTACCCGTTATACAAAGCGTACAGGTAAAGTCTGGATCAAGATCTTCCCTGACAAGCCTGTGACGGCAAAACCCGCTGAGACCCGTATGGGTTCCGGTAAAGGTACTCTGGAGTACTGGGTGGCAGTTGTAAAGCCCGGTCGTGTTATGTTTGAGATTGCCGGTGTTCCTGAAGAGTCAGCAAAGGAGGCTCTGCGTCTGGCTATGCATAAGCTTCCCTGCAAGTGTAAAATCGTTTCTAAGGCAGATTTGGAAGGCGGTGTAGAATAATGAAATCTAATAAGTTTGTAGAAGAATTAAAAGGCAAGTCCGTTGAGGAATTGAATCAGGAGCTTGTTGCTGCAAAGAAAGAACTTTTCAATTTGAGATTCCAGAACGCAACCAATCAGCTGGATAATACTGCAAGAATCAAGGACGTAAGAAAGAACATTGCACGTATTCAGACAGTCATCACCGAGAAAGCAAGAGCTTGACCGTTGTGAGCGAGGAAAGGAGATCAATCGTGGAAAGAAATTTGAGAAAAACCCGTACTGGCAAGGTTGTCAGCAATAAGATGGATAAAACGATCGTTGTAGCTATCGAAGAGCATGTGAAGCATCCTCTCTACAAGAAGGTTGTTAAGAGCACCTACAAGCTGAAAGCTCATGACGAGAACAACGAGTGCAATATCGGCGATACCGTAAAGGTTATGGAGACAAGGCCTCTGTCCAAGGACAAGAGATGGAGACTTGTGGAGATCGTAGAAAGAGCGAAGTAATTTGACCGTAATATGGTGAAGGAGGAAAATCATGGTTCAGCAGGAAACAAGACTGAAAGTTGCTGATAACACCGGTGCGAAAGAGTTGCTCTGCATCAGAGTTATGGGCGGCTCTACAAGAAGATATGCACAGATCGGCGATGTGATTGTTGCTTCCGTTAAAGATGCAACACCCGGCGGAGTTGTAAAAAAGGGTGATGTTGTTAAGGCTGTAGTTGTCCGCACTGTAAAGGGCGCCCGTCGTAAGGACGGTTCCTATATCAAGTTCGACGAGAACGCTGCAGTCATCATCAAGGATGACAAGACACCCAGAGGAACACGTATTTTTGGGCCGGTAGCAAGAGAGCTTCGTGAAAAGCAGTTCATGAAGATCGTATCTCTGGCTCCCGAAGTGTTATAAGGAGGTGCTATATGGCTACAGTGAAGATTAAAAAGGGCGATACCGTGAAGGTGATTGCCGGCAAGGATTGTAATGCAGAAGGAAAGGTGATTTCCGTAGATGCCAAGAAGAGAAAGGTAGTAGTGGAAGGCGTGAACATGATCACAAAGCATGCAAAGCCCTCTCAGGCCAATCCTAATGGCGGCATCGTTCAGAAGGAAGCTCCTATTGATATATCTAATGTAATGCTTGTCTTCAAAGGCAAGCCTACCAGAGTCGGCTTCAAGATGGACGGAGACAAGAAAGTCCGTTTTGCAAAGGCAACCGGCGAAGTGATTGATTGATCAATAGGAAGGAGGAACGAAAAGTGGCAAGATTAAAAGAATTTTACTACAATGAGATTGTAGACGCTATGATGAAGAAGTTTGGATATAAGAACATTATGGAAGTTCCCAAGCTCGACAAGATCGTGGTCAACATGGGTGTCGGCGAAGCAAAGGAGAACGCTAAGGTTCTTGAGAACGCTGTGTCCGATATGGAGACCATCACCGGCCAGAAGGCAGTTCTCACCAAAGCAAAGAATTCCGTAGCGAACTTTAAGATTCGTGAGGGTATGGCTATCGGCTGTAAGACCACTCTCCGCGGCGAGAAAATGTATGAGTTCCTTGATCGTCTTGTGAATTTGGCATTGCCTCGTGTACGTGACTTCAGAGGTGTTAATCCCGATGCGTTCGATGGCAGAGGTAATTATGCACTTGGTATCAAGGAGCAGTTCATCTTCCCTGAGATCGAATATGACAAGATCGATAAGACCAGGGGTATGGATATCATTTTCGTAACCACTGCAAAGACCGATGAAGAAGCACGCGAGCTGTTGACTCTGTTCAATATGCCTTTCGCAAAGCAGCAATAAGGAGGTAAATTCTCATGGCTAAGACATCAATGAAGATTAAACAGCAGCGCAAGCCTAAGTTTTCCACTCAGGCGTATACACGTTGTAAGATTTGTGGTCGTCCCCACGCAGTTTTGAAAAAATACGGAATTTGCAGAGTTTGCTTCCGTGAGTTAGCATACAAGGGTCAGATTCCCGGCGTAAAGAAAGCAAGTTGGTAGGAAGGAGGAAATAAACAATGACAATGAGCGATCCTATTGCAGATATGCTTACAAGAATCCGTAACGCGAACACTGCAAAACATGATACAGTTGATGTTCCTGCTTCTAAAATGAAGCTGGCAATCGCAGAAATCCTTTTAGAAGAGGGTTATATAAGGAAATATGATATCATTGAGGAAGGCAGCTTCAAGACCATTCATATCACCTTAAAGTATGGTGCCGACAAGAATGAGAAGATCATCTCCGGCATCAAGAGAATTTCCAAGCCCGGTCTTCGTTCTTATGTGGGCAAGGATGATCTGCCCAAAGTACTTGGCGGTCTGGGTATTGCCATTATTTCTACCAATCAGGGTGTGATCACCGACAAGAAGGCAAGAGAGCTGCAGGTAGGCGGCGAAGTATTGGCGTTTGTATGGTAATTTGATCTTTCGACCGGCAATTCCCGGTCTTTAAGCACGGGACATACGGCAGATTTTATTTGAGCAGCAATGAGTTTCATATTTTATAATAGGAGGTACGGGCATGTCACGTATAGGTAGAATGCCAATCGCGATTCCCGCAGGTGTTACTGTGGAAGTTGCAGAAAATAACAAGGTGACCGTTAAGGGACCTAAGGGTACTCTGGAGAGAGTATTACCCGCTGAGATGGAGATCAAGGTGGAGGGCGCTGAGGTACTGGTTACCAGACCCAATGACCTTAAGAAGATGAAGTCACTTCATGGTCTGACCAGAACTCTCATCCATAATATGGTAGTAGGCGTTACGGAAGGCTTCCAGAAGAAGCTGGAGGTAAACGGTGTCGGTTACAGAGCGGCAAAGAGCGGCAAAAAGCTGACCCTGAATCTGGGATATTCCCATCCCGTTGAGATGGAGGATCCCGAGGGTGTTGAGGCTGTTGTCGAGGGTCAGAACGTGATCATCATCAAAGGAATCGACAAAGAAAAAGTTGGCCAATATGCAGCTGAAATCAGAGACAAGAGAAGACCTGAGCCTTACAAGGGCAAGGGTATCAAGTATGCCGATGAGACGATCAGACGTAAAGTTGGTAAGACCGGTAAGAAATAACAGATAAGGAGAGTATGAAGATGGTTAGCAAGAAATCAAGAAAAGACGTTCGTGTGAAAAAGCACATGAGAATCCGTAACCGCTTCAGCGGTACTGCCGAGAGACCCCGTCTGGCAGTGTTCAGAAGCAACAATCATATGTATGCTCAAATTATCGATGATACCGTTGGGAATACATTAGTATCTGCTTCCACTCTTGAGAAGGATGTCAGGAGCGAACTGGGAAAGACCAATAATGTTGAGGCTGCGGCATACTTGGGTACCGTTATAGCAAAGCGTGCTTTGGAAAAGGGTATCACGCAGGTTGTTTATGACAGAGGCGGCTTTATATATCAGGGTAAAGTAGCGGCATTAGCTGAGGCAGCAAGAGAAGCTGGCCTGGAATTCTAGGAAAGGAAGAGGAATACACCATGAAACACACAATCATAGATGCAAGCCAGTTTGAATTAACAGATAAGGTTGTTACCATCAAGCGTGTAGCCAAGACTGTCAAGGGCGGCCGTAATATGCGTTTCACCGCGCTGGTAGTTGTAGGTGATGGTAACGGTCATGTGGGCGCCGGTCTCGGCAAGGCTGTGGAAATTCCCGAAGCGATCCGCAAGGGTAAGGAAGACGCGATGAAGCACATTGTTGAGGTTGCGTTGGATGAGAATAATTCTATTACACATGATTTTATCGGTAAGTATGGTTCTGCGAATGTATTGCTGAAGAAAGCTCCCGAAGGTACCGGTATCATCGCAGGAGGTCCTGCCCGTGTGGTATGTGAGCTTGCAGGCATCAAGAATATCCGTACCAAGTCCCTTGGCTCCAACAACAAGCAGAATGTTGTTCTTGCTACGATTACCGGTTTGAGTCAGTTGAAGTCTCCTGAAGAGGTGGCTAAGAGCCGCGGCAAGTCAGTGGAAGAGATTTTAGCCTAGGTGAAAGAGAGGAAGGAGAACAACAATGGCAGATAAGAAGTTAAAGATCACTTTGGTAAAGTCCACTATCGGGGCTGTGCCGAAGAATAGGGCAACTGTTGAATCTATGGGACTTCGTAAGATCGGTAAGTCCATAATACTTCCTGACAATGATGCAACAAGAGGACAGATCCGTCAGGTTGGTCATTTGTTGAAGGTTGAAGAAATTGAAGCATAATGAGATAAGGAGGTGTTAGAAATGGAATTATCCAATTTGAGACCCGCAGAAGGTTCCAAGCACAGCAATAATTTTAGAAGAGGCCGTGGCCACGGTTCAGGAAACGGCAAGACTGCAGGTAAGGGACATAAAGGTCAGAAGGCCCGTTCCGGAGCACCCAGGATCGGTTTTGAAGGCGGTCAGATGCCTTTATACAGACGTATTCCGAAGAGAGGCTTTACCAACAGAAATACGAAGGAAATCGTTGCTATCAATTTAGGCGTGTTAGAGCGTTTTGAAGATGGCGCAACAGTAGATGTTGACGCACTGATCGAAGCCGGTATCATCAAGAACCCCAGAGATGGCGTAAAGATACTCGGAAACGGAGAACTTACCAAAAAGCTCAACGTCAGGGTAGATGCCTACAGCGCATCTGCGAAGGAAAAGATTGAGGCGATTGGTGGAACAGCAGAGGTGATGTAATGCTTACAACCCTGAAAAACGCATTCAAAATTAAAGAGCTCAGAGACAAGATATTATTCACCTTCGCTATGCTGGTTGTGATCCGTATCGGGTCACAACTGCCTGTGCCGGGGGTGAACAGCGAATATTTCAAGAACTGGTTTGCTGCTCAATCTGATGGTGCGTTCAGTTTCTTCGATGCGATTACAGGCGGTTCCTTTATAAATATGTCTATTTTGGCATTGAATATCAGCCCTTATATTACTTCATCCATCATTATCCAGCTGCTCACGATTGCCATCCCCAAGCTTGAGGAGATGCAGCGTGACGGCGAGGATGGGAGAAAGAAGATTACCGCGATCACCAGATACGTGACGATTGCGCTGGCACTGATCCAGTCTACCGCAATGTCTGTCGCTTTCGGCAGGCAGGGTTACCTGACAGAGTTCACGGCGTTGAATGTGATCGCTTCCATCGCTACGCTTACTGCGGGAAGTGCGTTCCTGATGTGGGTTGGCGAGAGGATCACGGAGAAGGGTATCGGTAACGGTATCTCTATCGTGCTGGTCATTAATATTATTTCCAGACTCCCTGAGGATCTGAGTAATCTGTTTGAGCAGTTCGTATTTGGAAAAGCGCCTGCGACTGCAATCCTTGCGGCAGTGATCATATTTGCGATCATTGTTGCCATGGTAGTGCTCGTTATCATCCTGAATGACGGCGTGCGTAAGATACCGGTTCAGTATGCCAATAAGGTGCAGGGAAGGAAAATGGTAGGCGGTAATACTTCCAGCATTCCGCTGAAAGTAAACACCTCCGGAGTTATTCCCGTTATATTCGCGCAGTCTCTGCTCCAACTGCCCATTATCGTATCTTCTTTTGCGGGTTACAAGGGGACAGGCGTATGGAGTGAGATCTTAAAGTACCTGAACTCCGGTTACTGGTGCAATCCCAGTCAGTTGAAGTATTCTGTCGGATTACTGGTGTATATTGTGTTGATCGTATTTTTTGCATATTTTTACACATCCATTACCTTTAATCCCCTGATGATCGCTGATAATATGAAGAAACAGGGCGGATTTATCCCCGGTATCAGACCTGGTAAACCTACCAGTGATTATCTGAACAGGGTGCTTAATCATGTTGTATTTATCGGTGCGATCGGCCTGACCATCGTTG
>JAIEKC010000572.1:0-2762 GCA_029064505.1 Acetatifactor sp. | reverse complement strand
CTGTTATGGTTCGTCTATGTATCGGCAGTCGTGGCCTTTCTGTTTTTCCGGAATAAAACGGATTACTTCAGGGCATGTGCTTTTCTGTTTACAGGTATGACCGTCTTTCTGATCATATCCACGCTCTTTCCAAACGGCCATGACCTGCGGCTTGCCGCGATGCCCAGGGACAATGTCTTCACCTCCATGGTGGCCGCCCTCTGGAAGACGGATACTCCCACAAATCTGTGGCCCAGCATCCATGTCTATAACTCCATCGGGGCGCACCTTGCCATAATGCACAATGAAACGCTCCGGAACAGAAAGCCTGTTCTCATCGGCTCCGGTATACTGGCGTTCTCCATAATCCTGTCAACCATGTTCATCAAACAGCACTCCGTATTCGACGTGCTCACCGGCATCATCATGGGTGCCGTCATGTATGTACTGGTGTACGGACGCGACTGGATCGCGGCGGCAGGCGCTCAGCGCAACAATAACAAAAAGACACCTCAGGTCGACTGACCTGAGGTTTTCTGTCTTACCGCATATGCGGCCAACTGTCAAGAGTCAACTATGAATATGGAACCGGCAAATCTGTAACATCAGTTAAATTTAAAGATCTTCCGACATACCTTATAGGCATCCACGGAAACTCTCCGTCCTCCCCTGCCGGGCAGGTTCATGGTGCTGCCCATAATACCCCCCCTGAGCCAGTAATAAAGACTTCTGTCCTTTTCTTTCAGATACTGCCAGAGCTCCTTCTTCTTCTCCAGATCCTCCTCCGTGCCTGAACGGATCAGAAGCACCGAAGAGACAGTGGTGATGATCTCCAGATAATTGCGCATATACTGGTACAGCCGTTTCCTTTTTACAAGCTCCTGCTTTTTCTCCACCAGATAATCTATCATGATCTTATTCACCCTGATCTGCTGGTCGATACGGGATATCATGATCTCCTCGTTCACCGACTGGTCTGTCCTTCCAATATAGTAGCGATAAAGGTTGACATCGAGATAATACATATTGCGGACATAGGGCAGGGGTTCAAAGACATAGAGGTTGTCCACGTAAAAGGTATGTTCCGGAAGACGGATCCCGCATTCCTTTAACAGTCTGGTACGGAAAATAACGGAATGCATCAGTATATAGTGCCCCTTTGCAAAATGACGGCAGTCCGTCCATTTAAATATCTTGTCCGCCGGGAGAATACGCCGGTAATGCATGACCTTCTTACGCTTTTCTCCTTCTTTCTCGTAGACAAAGTTACACACCAGCATATCCAGAGTCTCGCTGCCTCCCACGAAATCCCTCAGCGTGTCCAGAACCTGCAGATAAGCTTCCTTTTTCAGCCAGTCGTCGCTGTCCACCACCTTGAAATAGAGACCTGTGGCATTGTCGAGCCCTGTGTTCACCGCAGCGCCGTGACCGCCGTTCTCCTGATGCACCGCTTTCACGATGGAAGGATACTTTTCCGCGTATTCGTCCGCGATCTTCGCCGTATCATCCCTGGTGGAGCCGTCATCCACTATGATGATCTCCACATCCTCCCCGCCTGTCAGCAGGGAATCTATGCACTTTCTCATGTAGCCTTCCGAATTATAGCACGGAATAGCTATGGACAACAATTTCATATTAATATTTTCCTCCTCATCTCACATTCCGGAGCTTGTCCTGAAATACATTCCCCGGTCCGCATATCCCACTGCATGTCCCATAGAAAAGAACTGTTGAACAGTAACAGTGCAGTGGCCAGTCTGAACTGATATGCTGAACAGGCTCCGACTCCCGTCTGCCTGTTTTGCATGCATGCCTCTCATGTAATATATCGTAACTATTCAGAACCAACCTCGAAACCACCACGTGTTTCCCCGGTGTTTGGCTCTCGCCAAATAAATTCATCAGAAAATATGTGATTGACTGCAAGCACTCATCACACATTTCAGCTGAATTTGCCTGGTTCTGAACAGTTACAAAATATCACATATTGTCAGCCCCGTCCTCCCGGGCAGCCAGGTATTTCATATAAGCGCCGAATGCCGACGGTATGGGATATTTTTCCCTGGTGTCCTCCGGATCTATATATACCCAGTCCGCCGACCGCTCTCCCGTCCCTGCCGGTTCCTGCCCGTCCACACGGACCATATATCCCCTCATATGCCATTCCCTGTGGGTAAAAACATGCTTTGCCTCCGGAAGGGGCCGAATCCACAGCGGCTCTATTCCGTTCCCGGCAAGATACAGCGTCACTTCCTCCGCCGTGCAGAAGCCCTCCATGGAGGGGAACTCATACATGCCCGCGAGCAGCCCCTTTCTCGCCCGCTTACGGACTGCCGTGCGGTTCTCATCCCGTATGATGAGAACGGTCTTTTCCTCAATGACGCGTGGCTTTTTCGCCGCCTTTCGGGGATATTCCTGCTCTTCTCCCGCCTGATGCGCCATACAGATCTCCCCCAGGGGACAGCTCACGCACAATGGCGCCCCGTTGGGAATGCAGACGCAGGCCCCTATCTCCATCATGGCCTGATTAAAGTCCCCCGGGCGGTCTGCCGGAATGATCTCTTTTAAATCCTTTTCCACCAAAGCCTTAACTTTCGCGTCACTTATCAGCCGGTCATCCCGCCTGAGTCTGGCTATCACCCGGAGCACATTGCCGTCCACCGCGGGAACCGCTTTTCCGTATGCGATGGAAGCCACCGCTCCCGCCGTATAACTGCCGATCCCTTTCAGCTTCAGGAGTTCTTCGTATTCGGAAGGCATCTCTCCACCATATTCCTCCTGTA
>JAIEKC010000571.1:0-7842 GCA_029064505.1 Acetatifactor sp. | reverse complement strand
TTTTCGTAATTCTAATATATATCATTATGCATAAAATTGCAACAAAATTTTAAAATATATTATGCATTTTGTAAATAAGTGCCAGATTGTTGAGCGTATTTTTGTGGAAATTATTTTAATTTTCAGATATTATGATGTGACGCCGTTTTCCGTCCTGTAATATTTCTGATTCGTTTCCATGCAGACATGTCCGGATGATTATCACTATTTCCCATATTTATCATGTTTCTATTGCTTTTTTTTATGCCCTTCTGTATAATTCCAATAAAGCATTTCAAAACTTAATCGTTTTCATACCATATCTCTATTAATCAGAAAACGGAGGATTACACTATGAAATTCGGGTATTTCGATGATGTTAACCGGGAGTATGTCATTACCACTCCTAAAACGCCTCTGCCTTGGATTAACTATCTTGGTTCGGGAGACTTTTTTACGCTTTTGTCCAATACTTGCGGTGGATATACCTTTTATAAGGATGCAAAGCTTCTCCGTCTGACCCGGTATCGTTACAATGATGTGCCCGGGGATGTAAACGGTAAATTCTTCTATATCAAAGATGGTGACACCATCTGGAATCCCGGATGGCAGCCCGTCAGGACAGAACTTGATTCCTATGAATGCCGGCACGGCATTGGTTACAGCCGCTTTACTTCTTCCAGGAACCGGCTGGAAACAGAACTTTTGATTTTTGTCCCCACAAAGGACAATTGTGAGATCAGCAAGCTGATCCTGACCAACCGTTCTGATTCCACAAAGGTCTTCTCCGTATTTTCCTATGTGGAGTGGTGCCTGTGGAATGCGGATGATGATATGAAGAACTTCCAGAGGAATTTAAACACCGGAGAAGTGGAGATAGATGGGTCCGCCATTTATCACAAGACGGAGTACCGCGAGCGCAGAAATCATTATGCATTCTATTCCGTCAACGCCGAAATCGCAGGCTACGACACCAGCAGGGACGCTTTCCTGGGATCCTACCGTGGAACAGGTGATCCGGAGGCGGTGGAAAACGGCGCCTGTACAAACTCCGTGGCCAGCGGCTGGTCCCCCGTCGCGGCCCATCAGCTGAACGTGACGCTGGCTCCCGGCGAGAGCAAAACCTATATCTTTGTGCTGGGCTATATTGAGAATCTTCAAACTGAGAAATGGGAGTCCCCAGGCATTATTAACAAGAGACGCGCGCTGGAAATGCTGGCCAGGTACAACACCACGGAGGCCGTGGACAAAGCATTTGCGGAGTTACAGGATTACTGGCGGGCATTGCTCTCCAAATATACCGTACACTCCGGCATGGACAAGGTAAACCGCATGGTGAATATCTGGAATCAGTATCAGTGCATGGTTACTTTCAATATGTCCCGTTCCGCCTCTTACTACGAGTCCGGAATAGGCCGGGGCATGGGCTTCCGCGATTCCTGCCAGGATTTGCTTGGGTTCGTACATTTGATTCCCGACAGGGCGAGAGAGCGGATCCTTGATATCGCTTCCACGCAGCTTCAGGACGGCAGTGCCTATCATCAGTACCAGCCTCTGACCAAGAAAGGCAACTCCGACATAGGCAGTGGCTTCAATGACGATCCCCTGTGGCTTATTGCAGGTGTCAGCGCCTATGTACGTGAGACGGGAGACACCGCCATCCTTTCCCAGCCGGTTCCTTTTGATAATGACATGAGTGTCGCAACTCCCCTCATAGATCATTTAAAGCGTTCGTTCAACTATACGCTGACTCACAGGGGACCTCATGGTCTGCCTCTGATCGGCCGCGCCGACTGGAATGACTGCCTGAATCTGAACTGCTTTTCCGAGCATCCCGGCGAATCATTCCAGACCTTTGGACCCAGCGAAGGTCCGGTGGCTGAATCTGTGTTTATAGCGGGTATGTTCGTGAAATATGGCGAAGAATATGCCCAGCTTTGTGAACTTATGGGCGACGAGGCGGAAGCCACACGTGCCCGCAGGGCAGTACAGGAAATGTATGATATCATTTTGAAAGACGGATGGGACGGGGACTGGTTTGTGCGCGCCTATGACGCCAACGGTGACAAGGTGGGATCCAGAGAATGCAAGGAAGGACAGATTTACATTGAACCCCAGGGCTTCTGTGTGCTGGCCGGTGTGGGTGTGAAAGAAGGCCTGGCGGAGAAAGCCCTCAATTCTGTGAAAGAGCGTCTGGACACCAGGTATGGCGTCATGCTTCTTCAGCCTGCCTACACAGAATACCATCTGGAACTGGGCGAGGTCTCCTCCTATCCCCCGGGATACAAGGAAAACGCCGGAATCTTCTGCCACAGCAATCCCTGGGTATCCATTGCGGAAACTGTGCTGGGTCACGGTGACAGGGCCTTTGAGATTTACAAAAAGACCTGCCCTGCCTATGTGGAGGAAATCAGCGAGATTCACCGCACAGAGCCCTATGTGTATGCGCAGATGATCGCAGGTCGTGACGCTAAATTTCATGGAGAGGCCAAGAACAGTTGGCTTACCGGTACCGCGGCATGGACCTTTGTCAATATTTCCCAGTACATTCTGGGCGTGTACCCTACTCATACAGGGCTGCTCGTCAATCCCTGTGTTCCCAAAGGCTTTGGCGACTTTACCATAACACGTAAATTCCGTGGGGGAACTTATCATATCACCGTGCAGAATCCCAACAATGTGGAGAAAGGCGTTGTCGCCATGACTGTGGACGGAACGCCTGTGGAAGGCTGTGTGGTGCCTTATTTGCAGGACAGGGAACACTATGAGGTTGTGGTGACGATGGGCTGAACCCGCGTGCGGTACAGTAACGCGGCAAAAATAATTGCTGCAAAAGCAAAATCCCGGGAAACTTTAAGGCTGTAGCGATCTCCAATGCGCTGCATATATCGAACCGGAAAAGCCCTGGCAGAGACAATCTTTTGCGGATCGCATTGACAGTGCGGTATATTCTGGTAGAATCATAAATACATAACGAAACACATGTTTCCGGTTTTATGATGAAAAGGAGGCAGAATTATGGATCTTTATGAAAGGGCGCTGGAATTGCGCGAGGAGACGGTCGCCCATTGCCGCTGGCTGCATAAAAATGCGGAGGCAGGTCTGCAGATGCCGAAAGGGCAGAGCTATGTCATGGAGCAGCTGAGAGGATACGACCTGGATCCGCATCCCTGTGGGCATGGAGTGACCGCAGAGCCGGGCAGGGAAGGGGGAAGAACCATCCTGCTCCGTGCGGATATGGATGCGTTGCCCATGCCGGAGGAAAGCGGCGAAAGCTTTGCCTGTCCGACCGGTACGGAGGCTCATGCCTGTGGACATGATCTTCATGCAGCCATGCTGCTGACAGCGGCGAAGATGCTGAAAGAAAAGGAAACCGTGTTGTCCGGCAGAGTACGTTTTATGTTCCGGCCTGCGGAGGAAACTTTTGAGGGCGCAAAGGACGAGATGGCAGGATATATGGATGAGCGGGGCGATGCCCCTGCCCACAATCCAAAGGTTCAGTTCAATGAGGATGTCTGTCCGATCGGCTCCGCCTGTCTGGCGCACTGCGCGGTCCGCTGGCTGGAAGAACATTAGAGCGTGTTTGAAAAGGATTTTTCCGGGACGCACACCTCGAGGAAAGCAGAGGATATAAGTATGGAAACCACACTGTCAGGACATGACCGGAAGAAAAAGAAATTTCCCCTGATCGATACACATAACACAGGCCGCAATATCAAATGTATCATGCAAATGAGAGGAATGACGGTCAAGGATGTTCAGGAGTATCTGGAACTGGCCGCCCCGCAAAGTATTTACCATTGGTTTGCGGGAAGATGTCTTCCGACGGTAGATAATCTGTATGCGTTGAGTGAGTTATTCTGTGTTCCGATGGATGTGCTGGTATGCGGGAACAGAGAAAAAGAATTTTACTTTTGCCATCATCCCACATATTATCGCTTCATTGTGTATTATAAGAAATGTCTGGAGTTTAAGATGACGGGATAACGACAAGGTGAAAATGTTTGATATATAAGAGGCTGCCGTATGGCAGAACAGGAGGGAAAAATGGAGAAACTGTTATTGAAAGCATGTCAGAACGGTCAAAAAGGGGTAGTGATGACATTCTTGAAAAAGGAAGGGATCAATGTGAACGCGGTGGATGAGCAGGGGCTTGCGCCGATCCACTATGCCTGCAATAAGGGGTACAGGGACATTGTAAAAATGCTGCTGGAAAAGGAAGCGGATGTGAATCTGATATCCAATACCAGTGTCACCCCGCTCCACATGGCGGTAAAGTCGGGAAATAAGGAGATCATAAGGCTGCTGATGGATGCCGGAGCAGATATTGACGCCACGGATCGGAACGGAAAGACGCCCCTGATCTATGCGGTGGAGGCAAGGAAAGTGGAGGCGGCCAAATATCTGATGGAGATGGGAGCGGACATTTCCGTTATGGACAATGAGAATCACACGGCGCTGGATTACGCCAATGCCCTGGGACTGGTACAGCTGATCGAGAGTATGTCAAAGGAAAGTGCGGGGAATACGGACGCTTACGGCAATACCCCGCTCCATCAGGCCTGCTATAACGGGCAGGGAGAGGTGGTAAAGGCGATGCTGGCAAAGGGTGATATGGATATCAATGCCCGCAATGACAATAAGCATACGCCCCTCTATGTGGCGGTAGCGGAGGATAATCTTCTGATCGCGGAGCTGCTGCTGGAGGTGGGAGCCGATCCCAATATCAGCGGGGATAACGGATATGCCCCACTGCACATGGCTGCGGGAAACAGGAATGAGCACCTTGTCCGGAAACTGCTGGAGAAAGGCGCCCGCGTCAATGAGCGGGACGAGGACGGTGAGACGGCGCTGATCATTGCCGCGAGAAAGGGCAGCAACTATATCGTGGAAGCATTGCTCGAAAAAGGTGCGGATGTCACCTATGCGGACCTGGCGGAGCATACGGCCCTCTATTATGCAACGGAAGCCGGCAGCAATGACATCGTGGAGAAGCTGCTTATGGCAGGAGCGGAGAAGTAAGCTTAACGCAGCAAAGCTGTGACATGGAGGTTAGTATGAATACAGTAGAATTGGCAAAGACGCTGGGCTCTTCCATCGGAAGCAGCCAGTACAAATATATTCCCTGGTGGGAAGGTGATTTCGATGAGGACAGATACCGTTACAATCTGTTCAAGGAGCAGGAAATACAGGAAGCGGAATCCTGCATCGCGAAATGCGGCAGTGAGGAACTGAGCGATACTTCGGGAAATGGGGGAATGTCCCTTTTCCATCTCCTTGTATGGCATAATTTTTACGATGCGGTTCAGGCGATCCTTCAGGAAGAAAAAGCGGATGTCAATATAACGGACGGCAAAGACAGAGGGCTGACGCCCCTCATGCTGGCGTGCTGCAGGAGTAATCTTGCCATGGTGAAGCTTCTGCTGGAGCATGGCGCCGACGGGGCGCAGTGCGATGCGGCGGGGCGGAACGGATACCATTATCTCGGGCATCCCTACATAGAAGGACTGCAGAACGGTTACGAATGCAAGCGGCACAGCATGGACCAGAGAGAAGCCATTGCCCGCCTGCTTGCAGAAGGCATTAATGGAAAGGACGGGGACGGACTGACGCCCTTTGCGCTGATGCTGCAGGACCGGAATTCCTCCTGTTCCTGGGCGCTGACGAAAGTGTTTTTGGAAAAGGGCGCGGAGACGGACGATGTGGATGAAAAGGGGAATTCCCTTCTGCTGACCGCTATCCATAACGGCCATATGACGGCGGCGCTTTGTCTTGCCCGGTGCGAGGGGCTGGTGAATCAGGCAAATGCGGACGGGGAGACACCCATGCAGGCAGCGGAGAAAATGTATAATGAGGGACTCTGCATGGCGTTAAAGGATGCCGGTGCGGAGGAGGACTGCCCGGCGGCCCGTATGGATATGGCGAATCTGAGCCGGATCACAGGAAATGCTTTTGCCGGTGTATCCGACGATGATAAGGATAAGATCAGCATTGCCCTTTACCTTTTGAAAAAGCTGATCTCCAGAATGGATACGGATGATGACGATGATATGGATTATCTTTCGCGGGTCATGCACAATGCCCTGATACATGATGACAAAGGCGAGGTTCTTGACATATGCCGGGATGCGGGCATTGACTTCACGGCCCCCATCCACAGCGGCGGCACGGTATTCTGCCTGCGTGACAAGTGTCTTGACAGCAATTACGGCGTGAGGGTGATCCGTAAATTCATGGAATACGGCATTGATATGGATGCGGCAGCGGTGAAAGGGATGACTCCCGCAGCTGTGGTGGCTTCCGGGAAGCCGAAGATTATGATGTTCAGCAGGAAAAAAGACGATTATTTTGAGAAAGCGGCGGAATTCTTTTCCAGAGAATCCATGGAACAGCGGGACAATTCCGGTATGGCGGCGGTACACTGGGCTGCCGGGAACGGTCATCTGGAAATGCTCCGGGTCATGATCGAAAAGGGCGTGGATGTGAACCTGACTCAGGACCTGCCCGCAGAGGCCGGGAATACGCCCCTCCACATTGCCTGCATTTACGGCAGGGGAGAGATCGTGAAGCTTTTGGAGGCTTCCGGTGCGGACAGCTCACTGCAGAATGTAAACGGCGAGCTCCCGGCCCATCACGCGGTCATGAAAAAGAAGTTCGGCGGGGATCTGCAGTCCGGAGAGAGAGCCGGGGTGCTTAAAGCGTTGAAAACTCTGGACGGAGCACGGAACGATGGGAAAACTCCCCTTATGCTGCTGCAGTACCTTAATCTGAATGCCACCCGTGAGCTTCTGCCCATCTTTCTGGAAAGGGGCGTAAATGTAAATGCTGCGGACAATGACGGCAATACGGCGCTGATCCTCAATACGAAGGAGCAGTGCTACAAGGATGTCATAAAGGAGCTGATCCGTGCCGGAGCGGATGTCAACATGGAGGACAATGCGGGAAATACGGCGCTGTATTACGCTTTGAAATACGGCAATCAGGAGGTGGCGCGTTTCCTGATCAAGAAGGGCGCGGACTACAACCATACCAACAATAAGGGCGAAAGCGCCGTGCAGGTGGCAGCAGAAAAAGGATATGACACTGTGCTGGAGCTGATGACGGATATCTGATCCCGGACATATCGCAGGCTGCTGATAAAGGAAGAGATATAAGGTATCCGCGGGATATTCCGGATTCGGCTTCCGTATGAGTTTTCATAACTGCAGCGGAAAAGAGCCGGACAGTTTTATGATCAACAGTGGGAATATCATCCGCGACGCTCCGTTCTTTTATCGATGCGATGGAGGCTTGTGTTTTGATTATCTGCAGGAACTTGAAGATCAGGCACAAAGAGATTCCGAGAGTCTATAGGAAGGAGAAATCACAACGATGAATTCACAAAAACAACCCCTGCATTTTTATGTCGGCCATATCAGCCATGAGAAAGAGCAAACTGCGGAAAACAGCTTTCCCACCATTGCGGAGGCTCTGGAAGCGGCGGACAGACTCGCTCCCGTGGCGGAGCACATTGCCGGGGAGCTGGAGGCGGGAAAGCGTTATCCTTCCCCGGAGTACGAAGTACAGTCTGTGGTGATACATATCGGGAAGGGGATCTACAGGGAGAAACTGGTGGTTTCCAGGCCCAATGTGACGTTTCTGGGAGAGGACAGGGAGGCCGTTGTGATTGTCTTTGGGCACGGAGCCAATGAAATCGAGGAGGACGGAGAGAAGAGGGGAACCTTCCGGACGGCCACGGTTCGGATAGACGCCCCCGACTTTACCGCAAAGCATCTCACCTTTCAGAATGACGCGGGCTTTGGTCATACGGTGGGACAGGCCATCGCCCTCTATGTGGACGGGGACAGGTGCTTCTTTGAGGAC
>JAIEKC010000570.1:0-7833 GCA_029064505.1 Acetatifactor sp. | reverse complement strand
TTGTATTTTCATCGGCAGCTCTCCTTTTATGAATGTATTATAATAATTTTTATCTCCACATTTCTCCACATATTTTCTCAAAACATTGATATTATTTACGATTTTGTCCGAAATCTTTTACAAAACTATCCTCTTGTTTTTCCATCTTTCCTGTGCTACTGTAAAAGACAAGAATTTTGTCTGCGAAAACCGCAAGGCGTTTCGTGCCGTCTGCACGAAGCCGGTGCGGCAGACAGAGATCCGGGCAGGCCGTCTGGCAAAATCTGATCCTGTCAGTACATTCCGGTGTACTGACAGCTTTGTGAAGGGAGGAAAGTAAATGCTCACATCAGACAGAGAAGAATACAAACACATCCGTCTGTATACAATGGAGGATAATAAGAGCCAGCTTCCGGTATACATTCGTCATTATAATGACAGGGACAACCCCACCGAACTGCACCGCCATGAAATGATCCAGATCAATTACGTGCGGAAGGGGCAGCTGTTCCATCAGATCAATTCCAGCACTTTTCCTATTGTAAAGGGTGATGTCTTTATTATTCCCCCCTATATTCCCCATCGCCTCATAAAAGACGGTGAAAATGCTTTTGAAATTATCGAGCTGGAATTCGAGCCGGGATTCTTATTTGGGGATTCCCGCGACAGCAATATGAGTATGGAGGATTACAGATCCCTTTTCAATTTTGCCTACATTGAGCCCTTTCTTGTCAGCGAAGGAGAAGTGAAACCCCGCCTGAACCTGGCCGGCAGATCCCAGATGAATGCGGAAGCGCTGCTGTCCGAGATCGAGGCGGAATACAACCGCAGAGAGGACAGCTTCATTCTGTCCATCAAGGCGCTCCTGCTGATCCTCCTGGTCCTGTTGGGCCGACAGTTTAACCAGTCCATTGAAGAAGTGGAACAGCAGGTCTTTACCAGACATCAGAATGCGTTGGACGAATCCCTGAAATTTATCGCAGAGCATTATACGGAGGCTCTGACCATAGAGCAGGTCGCCCGCGTGGCGCTGCTCTCCCCTTCTTATTTCAGCTATCTCTTTAAAACCATGACCGGAAAGACCTTCATTGAGCACCTGACTCTGATACGTCTTCAGAAAGCTATGGAGCTTTTAAAAAGCACAGACAACTTTGTGTTGGAAATCTGCCTCGACTCAGGCTTTAAGAATGTAAATCATTTTAACCGGACCTTCAAGGCCTTCACAGGCCTTACTCCGCTGCAGTACCGTAAATCCTTCCAGGACAATCCACGAGAATAGGTCAAGGAAAAAGTAAAATAGAATGAGACGGAGGAAAGAGATTCCGATACAATAAAAGCAAAAAGCCTTAAAGGAGATGTTTTTATGAATCTGATTCCCGAACCTCAAGAACTCACATTTCAACCGGATAAACACTATATTTTACCGGACGAGGCAACGCTGTATATGCCAAAACATGATCACAGACTGGTAAAGGGGGCGTCTTCGCTGTTTTCCGGTCTGTCCTCCCGGTCCCCGTCGGACGGCCTGTATGCACTGTTCTGCGGATGCGGTTCTCTCTGCCTTCCGGAGGCGCTTTCCCCCGGTTCTTTCAAGGAGCCTCCCGTTTCGGAGGCATATGATCTTTACGAAATTCTTGTCACGGAGCAATACTTTTTGCTGCGGAGCCCCTCTCCCGCCGGTCTTTTCTACGGCATTCAGACCATGAAGCAGCTCATGGAGACTTACGGCAGAGAAATTCCCCTGCTCCACATCCGGGACTGGGCATTCACTGCCCTGCGCATGGATCACTATGACCTGCGCACCATACATCCCACATATCAGCATCTGGAAGAGTATATCCGCGTCATGGCTTCCTATAAGATCAACGGACTGTTGATAGAGTATGAGGATAAGCTGCCCTTTGCAGACCTGAAAATACTGCGCCACCCTCATGGTCTTACAAACGCACAGTTGCAAAGTCTGTTGGCAGCTGCCCGGGAGAATTTTATTGAGGTGATCCCTCTGCAGCAGACTTACGGACATCTGGAATACGTTTTAAAGCATCCTGACTTTATTCATCTGCGGGAGCAGCCGAACCAGGTGGCGGAGCTATGCCCCATGAAGGAGGAATCCCTTTCTCTGATCCGCCGTCTGTTAAAGGATATCTCCGACCTGCACCCCCACAGCCGGTATCTGCATCTTGGGGGCGACGAAGTACGGAATATCGGTACCTGCGCCCTGTGCAGGGCATCCGGCATGAGCAGCAGCGCTTTGTTTATCCGGTTCATGAACCAGGTTGCCGCATGTGCCATTGAACTGGGAAAACAGCCGATCATCTGGCATGATATGCTAAAGGACGCCGGGGATGAGGAAATTGCATTATTAGACAAAAGGATCCTTGTTGCCGTATGGCTTTACAGCGGAAGGGATCTGAAAAAACGGGCGGTCTCTTTTGTGGAGAAATTCCGCCGCGCAGGTCTTACCGTTCTGGGCGCTCCGTCCGTGCGCTGTTGGGATGACAGCGCCGCCCAGAATTATCCCGTAGCGCAAAGGCGCCTCTTTAATCTGGCAAGCTGGAAGGAGGTAAACAAAGAGTACCGGCTGAGCGGACTGATCTTCACCAACTGGTCCGCGTCCTTTGCTCTGGGAAATCCTTACGGTCTGTTGGAAACCACCCGCTACCTGACCTTTTACGGCTGCGAGCAGGCGTGGAACCCGGAAGCCGCGCAGGAAAGCTATCCCCGGCGCTTTTTTGCACTGTTCCACGGCATCGTGGAACAGGAGTTTCTGAGTGAGCATTATACTTTGGAAGATTATTATCTGATTTCCCGGCTGTATCTGCCCCTGTGCCGTAAAAACCGGCTGACAGCCCGGCTCCTGCACATCATGCAGCAATATGATGATGTCCTGGTAACCGGACTGCCCATACAGGATATGCTCTTCCGGGCGGATATGTGTCCGGAAAACGAAGAGATCATTACCTTTTTAAGAGAAAACTACAAAAAGAACTATGGCATGCTGGATCACATCAGACCTGAAATGGAGGAGATCCTGGAAGAATTGCTCCCCCCTGCCTTCATTCCTCTTTACCTGCATTCCAGATTTTATCTTCCGGAGCTATACCGCAGGGAAGCCCGAAAGCTTCTGGGCATATGAAGGCTCATCTTCCGACAGGAGCCGCGCAGGCATTCCCTTACCCGGCCGGAGCGTGTTTGAAATCGCTTATTCGCGGAACATGCAGATGGCGGGAATGAATTTACAAACACGCTCTGGAGCGTGTTTGTAAATTCATTCGGGATATTGACCATAGCATGGCATTTTTCTGCCATTCCAGCCACTGGACATTATCCGATATATATCTTTATATCGTCTCTTGCGCCATCAAGTATATCTGCCAGTTCTTTATACAGATTCTCCAGCCGTCCCTCCATATATTCTTTTCTTTCGTTTTCTGCGTATTTGACAATCCAAGTCTGTATTTGTTCAAGCTCTTCCAACACAAGTTTTATATCCTCTTTCTTAATTTCAATCCCACATTGAAACCAGCTTGCCCGTTTCAGACCCAACTCTTCTATAACCGGCATCCAGTACTTCTCGAATACTCAAATCATTCCCCCAAACTCTGTATCAGCTCCGGGATATTCTCCAGTGAATCCGTGATCTTCCATGGCTCATACTCATTTTCCGCACAGCGGAAGCTGTGTTTTCTGTCAATCAGTATTGACTTTATTCCGACCCTGCCGGGCCCGCAGATATCATCCACATAACTGTCTCCCACAAAGACCGCATCCTCTTTGCCGCACTTCTCTTTCTCCAGAATATACTGATAGAAAGCCGGATCCGGTTTATACCTGCGTATGATCTCGGAGGTATATACCGCATCAACGGTCAGTCTGTTTCTTTCCATATCCCGATACAGCGGCTCGTTATCTGTGGTGGAACCGATCACTACTCTGTATTTTTCCCGGAGTCTTTCAATGGATGGCAAGGTCTCACCGAAGCATTTTCTCTTTCCCAACGTATCAAGCATTATCTTAACATCGCTTTTGAAGTCCCGGTTTATATTGTATTTCAGATACAGCTGTTCCAGATCCAGCCTGAAAATTACTTCTTCCTTTATGAAAGAATTCTCATTGGCATGATCCATATGGATACGATGCTGCTTTTTCCATTCTTTATAAAATTCCTCCGGATCGATCCTTTTATCCTGTAATGCCAGAATCTGCTTCACGGCATCCAGGGATCCTGTTCCGGTTGAGATCAGAGTTCCATATACATCAAATATGATCAGTTTCATAAATCTTCCTCTCTTATCCTTTGCGTGAGCCCGATCAGGTCGGATCTCCGGTTCAGGGTAATTCCACGGATATCGATATCACTGATGCCGATATTCGTTCCGTAGGAATAGCTTCCTGCCAGTCCCAACAGGATCACATGCTTTCCCAGATGTTCGTCCGTCCTGATAAAATTGTATTCTTCCTGATTTAAAATTTCTCCTGTCACCATTTCTGTCACCCCGATCCTCCACCCACGTCGTCACAAATAAGATCGGACAGGAAACTTTATCCCGTATCCGGCTCTGCATCATCGCCAATGATCCGTCCCTGATATTCTGCTACCAATATGAGATCAGATCTCTTCGATCACGCATCGGTGCACCTTTTCCCCGGTATCATAACTGAGTCCCACCGCAAGTATTTTCTCCACTTTTTCCGCTCTCAGTTTTTCACAATACTCTTTACTCTTTATCTGGGAAACCGCCTTTTCCGGTGTGTCGTCCGCTTTTAATTCAAGTATGATCCCCGGCAGTTTTTCCCTTCTCGGATGAAAAATGAAATCCGCATAGCCTTTTCCGCTTTTTTCTTCCCTCTCTATTCTGTACTTATTTCTGGCAGAAAGATAAGCAAGCTCCTTTTCTCCAAAGTGGCATTCAGCACTTCGTCGGAATTTCGCACAAGCTCCGCCACATAGCCGAAATCGTCATCTTTCAAAGCCTTCTGAAATTCCAGCATAAGCTCCTTATTGGGTATTCTGATCTCGCCATCATGATAAGACAACAGACCATAAATTATCATGGCAGCATATATTTCCTCCCTGTTTTTGGGATTTTCCTGTCCGGCAGAGTACTCGTCTTCGATACCGATTCTGACAGGCAGGTTATTGACCATTTTCACAACATCATCACGCACTTCGCCGATATTGTATTTCAGGAAAAATAATACCTCGTCCATCTTTCCTGTCCTGGTCCAGTAGCTTTGGCAGACTCCATCCTCAAACGCGCATACTACAGACCTGGGATTGTACAGATGTGCACCGCTCGTTGTCTGGTAGCCATTGTACCAGTCACGGATTTCATCCATTGTCAATGCAGACTGCCTTTCACAGAGATTTCTGACCTCACCTTCCGTAAATCCGAAAACTTCCTCGAAAAAGGGATCTTTAAGCATGGTATATTCCTTAAACATATTCAGCGCCGATCCGGTGCTGTACTTTTTGATCGGCAATACTCCAGTCATATAGGCAAACGCCACATAGGGCTGATCTTTCAACAGATTTCTCAAAAATTCCAGAAAATCCCCGTGACGCTCAGTATACAATTCATGACTGAATATATAGTCCCATTCATCGATCATGAAAATGAACTGATCCTCTGTAGCCGCCAACATATCGGAAATACTGTCGAAATCTTTGATTCCCAGTTCAGGATAAGCTTCTATAATATCACGTTTTATGGAATTCCTGATAAGACTGATATAGTCGTCATAGGTACTGCCTCTGTCAGATAAACGGTTCAAGTTCAAAAAGATCACATTATACCGATTCAGATGAACGGCATAATTTTCGCTTTTGCTGATATTTAATTTGTCAAACAGTGATGCCGTATCATACGCTTTACAATAATACGCGCCAAGCATGTTGATTACCGAAGTCTTCCCGAAACGTCGCGGTTTCGTAACGCAGACATATTTCATGCTTGTCCGGATGCGTTTGCTGATACTTTCGATCATGGCTGATTTGTCAATAAAATACGGACTGTTTACCAATTCCTCGTATAAGATCAGCGCCGATCTGGTATTTAAACATACTGCCATAGAAAAGCTCCTCTCCTGACCATATTCCGTCCCCTGATACTTACCGGGGATAGTTTCCTTTTTACTTTCCATAACGCCCTCACAGGCTTCTGGTATCTCCTTGTACCTGATCCTGCAGAAAAATGCGGAACACCCCCATACAATACAGATATTATACCTCCACAGAACAAAAAAGTCGAGGGTTATGGAAAAGCCGTATGGCCTCCATAGCCCTCGTAAAAAGCATGTTTCATTATTTTGTATCAGATGCAGATATCGGTGCTGCCGGTATTCAGGATGCGGCCCGTACAGCCTCCTTTTTATCATCCCTGCTGTAGAGCAGCTTCAGGATGATCGGCGTCGCTATGGAGGATACCAGGATCAGCAGAATAACGGCTGTAAAGTAATCTGCGGTGAGCAATCCTGCAGCCAGGCCTTTCTGAGCCACGATCAGGGCGACTTCGCCTCTGGTCATCATTCCCACACCTATTTTCAGAGAATCCGAAGCATTGAATTTACATAACCTGCCCACCAGACCGCAGCCGATCACCTTCGCCAGAAGAGCCACGACTACAAAACCGACACAGAACAGAATCAGCTTGCCGTTTACATTGTCAAAAGAAGTTTTCAGACCGATACTGGCGAAGAAGATCGGGCCGAAAAACATATAGGAGCTGACATCCACTTTTCTCTCTATGTATTCATTGTCACTTAAGTTGCACAATACCACTCCCGCAACATATGATCCCGTAATGTCGGCGATGCCAAAGTATCTCTCTGCAATATAAGACAATCCGAAACAGAATGCCACGCTGACAATGGGGATACGCCGCGTATGCGGATACCGTTTATCCAGCGTGAGAAACAACTTGTAGATCACAAATCCGCCGACGATCGCCACCACAAAGAAGGCCAGCGTTTTGATCACCACCATCCCGGGATTGGAATCCGGATTTTTGAAGCTGATCACAAAGGTGAGAACGATAATGCCGAGGATGTCGTCAATGATTGCTGCGCTGACGATGGTAGTACCCACCTTGCTCTTGATCTTGCCCAGCTCCTGCAGAGACGCCACCGTGATACTGACACTGGTTGCGGTCATGATCGTACCTATGAAGACGGCTTTGTAGAAATTCTCACTTCCCCAGGGAGCCACTCCGTAGAATCCCATATATAACAGCGCACCTGCAACCAGGGGGATCAGTACGCCAAAACAGGCGATCAGAAAAGCCACAGGTCCTGTCTTGAGCAGTTCTTTCAGGTCAGATTCCAGACCCACAGAAAACATCAAAATGATCACTCCGACTTCTGCCATCTGTACAATGAAATCATTTTGTGAGATCCATCCCAGTACACACGGACCCACAAGCAGCCCTGCCAGGATCTGTCCGACCACCTGGGGGGCTTTGAGCTTTCTCGCCAGAATCCCCAGGCATTTGGCAAAAAGCAGGATGATCGCGAGATCCCTTAAAATATCAATCGTTTCCATAAACATACCTCCCTGCCCGCTCCGACGGGCAACCATTCAAATTTTGAAAATTTATTTCCAAATTTGGATTCTTACAGCAACAAGTTCATTTTCCATAAATAGTTATAGTCTCGAAAGAAGATCTTGTCAATATCTGAAAAAAATTTTATGCGTTCCCCCGGAGAAAGCTTGTAACAGTTCAGACAGCCCATGGCTCAACAATGCTGCCCTAGTGTTTGAAAAATGCTTTCCCTGGGTTTGCGTCACACTTTGCGGGAAGCTTTACCTTCTGCCTTTCCTTTTGATCCGGTGGATCTGCGGCCTTAACGTAATGT
>JAIEKC010000057.1:0-2280 GCA_029064505.1 Acetatifactor sp. | reverse complement strand
CGAAGATGATCGCGGAGAAATATAAGATTCCCCATGTTTCCACAGGCGATATTTTCCGGGCTAATATCAAGAACGGGACGGAGCTTGGCATGGAAGCGAAGAAATACATGGATCAGGGCCTTCTGGTTCCCGATGAGCTGACGGTCAGGATCCTGCTTGACAGGGTAGCGCAGGAAGACTGTGCCGGAGGCTATGTGCTGGACGGGTTTCCCCGCACGATCCCCCAGGCTGAGGTGTTGGATGAGGCTCTGGATAAGCTGAATGAGAAGATCGATCACGCGATCAATGTGGATGTACCGGATGAGAATATCGTGAAGAGAATGTCCGGAAGACGCGCCTGCTTAAAGTGTGGCGCCACCTATCATCTGGAGCATGTTCCGCCCAGGGAGGAAGGAATCTGCGACAGCTGCGGAAGCGAACTGGTGCTTCGGGACGACGACAGGCCAGAGACCGTTCAGAACCGTCTCAGGGTGTATCATGAGCAGACCCAGCCATTGATCGATTTCTATACAAATAAAGGGATTTTAAAGACTGTTGACGGCACTGCGGATATGCAGGATGTATTCACCGCAATCACTGCGATCTTAGGGTAGAGCGCCATGGGAATCATAATTAAGACCGAAGAGCAGATCGGGCTGATACGGGAATCCTGCAGACGACTGGCTGTCGTACATAAGGAACTTGAGGAATTTATAAGACCCGGCATTTCAACCAGAGATATTGATATCAAGGGTGACAAGCTGATACGTCAGCTGGAGGGAATCCCCAATTTTCTGCATTATAATGGATTTCCCGCAAGCATCTGTGTATCTGTGAATGATGAGGTGGTTCACGGAATCCCCAACAAGCATCGGATCCTGCAGGAGGGCGATATTGTCAGCCTGGATGCGGGAATGATCTATAAGGGATATCATTCCGACGCGGCCAGGACCCATGCTGTGGGGCAGATCAGCAAAGAGGCAAAACAGTTGATCGATGCTACCAGAGAGAGCTTTTTTGCGGGTATAAAAATGGCAAAAGCAGGAAATCATTTATTTGACATTTCCAACGCCATCGCTTCTTATATAAAACCTTACGGGTATGGCATTGTAAGGGATTTGGTAGGACATGGTGTGGGAACGCAGCTCCATGAGGATCCTCAGATACCTAATTTTGCGCAGCTTCGCCGGGGACCCAGGCTGCGTCCCGGCATGACGCTTGCCATTGAGCCTATGATCAATATGGGCAGAGCGGATGTGGAATGGCTCGATGACGACTGGACTGTTGTTACAGAGGACGGCTCCATATCAGCTCATTATGAAAATACGATACTGATCACCGATGGTGAACCGGAGATCCTTACCCTGTACTGAAGTAAAAGGTACGCCCCGCCGCGTCTCCCGGTCAGGTCTTGCGGTACAAAGCGTGACGCGCGTTCCGTGGAAAGCATTTTCGGGCGTATCTGTGTATGCTTATATGGAGAATGGAAGAGAACATGATAGGACAGTTTGCGATCTCAAAAGCAGGACATGATAAGGATAATATGTATGTGATCGTGGCTGAGGAGGGAGAGTTTGTCTTTCTGAGCGACGGGAAGACGAAGCCCCCGGATAAGCCTAAGAAAAAGAAGCGGAAACATATCCGGCCTGTGAACCGGACTGTGGAGGAAGAACTGTTGGGAAAGCTTCAGACAGGTGAAAAAGTTTATTCGGAAGAGATCCGATATGCCGTCAAAGAATATGTAAATGCCATTTCACGGTCCTGTACGGAATGCCCGCAGGAACGGGCAAATGGGAGTTAAGGTGAAGAAAAGCATTTCACGATCCGGATCTGAGATTTCGTGAAATTTGGAAACACAGTAAAATTTTGTTGGAGGAAGTGTATGTCTAAGAGTGATGTAATTGAAATCGAGGGAACAGTAGTGGAAAAACTGCCGAACACCATGTTCCAGGTGGAACTGGAGAACGGACACCGTGTGCTGGCACATATCAGCGGTAAGCTGCGTCAGAACTTTATCCGTATCCTTCCCGGGGATAAGGTGACACTGGAACTGTCTCCCTATGATCTGAGCAAGGGACGTATCATCTGGAGAGATAAGTAAGTGAAAGCACAATTCGGGAGGCTGCTGCGAAATATGGTACTGCTGCTTCTGGGAAGCGCTCTTCTGGGAACAGTGCTGCTGGTCCTGGTCTTCTGCCTGCCTGTAGGCGGGATGAAAGAGCATGTGGCGGTCAGTACGGATGAGATGCTGAGAGATGCGGGTCAGAGTTCGGGGATTCGTCTTTCTGATTATCTACAGAC
>JAIEKC010000569.1:0-13417 GCA_029064505.1 Acetatifactor sp. | reverse complement strand
GTGACGCTGGATCTCGTAGAGAAGGCGGTCGAGGGTGACGGGCTGGGCGGTTCGTGTTTTGCGCCGTCCAGCGCATTGGTTGAAAGTGTGGGAAACCTTGATTTTACTAAGGTTCCCCGCTTTTTTATTGTTAAAGTAATTGGTTACAGTTGGTTACACTTTTCAATATATCTATCCAAGTGCCCTTTCAAAAGCATCTGTCCTTTTATCCCATGAAACAGTTGAATAATTATAAAACTTCGCAGTTGTGGAAAAATCCTCATGACCTGCAAGCATTCGGATTTCTTCATTTGTCAGTTGGCCCGACTCTATCATCTTTGAAATAAGGGTTTTTCTGATACTATGGTTGCCTTTCTGCATTGTGTCAATATGCCTGTTTAACCGCCTTAACACATTCCATGCACACTTCTTGAAATATTTGCCGATACAATATTCTTTTCCACTGCATAATCAAAGAGCATATTAGCAACCGACTTCATTTCTTTATACTTTTTGTTTGACAGTTTGTGCTTTTCTATCACATTTGCAATCAGCAAGAGTTCCATGAAAAAATACAGAAACAGGGCAAAGGAAGGGAATGCAGCAAATTACCATATCCTGTTAAATCATAAAAAATCGCTGCAAGACCTGTAATTCAAGGCTTTGCAGCATTTTCACATCCTGATGGCTGTCAAGGATGGGATTATGGACAGGACTTATGGGAAATGCAGCCATTGCCATGCATTCTCTATAATTTGTCCTGATTTCTCTGTACGAACTCGTCCAATATTTGTTTCAGCTGTGCAATCTCTTCCTGCTTGCGTCTCAGGATCTCTTCCTCAGAATGTTTGTGATAAAAAGAGGGGGGAAACAGCCCAAAACAGCTGCCTCCATAAAGCTCCCACATCTCATCCATGCCCTTCAGTTTTCTATGAAGAATAAATTTTTCAAATATGCGTCTGATCCAACCTTTGCCCTCTTTGCTCATACCTACCTCTTTCCGGTTAATTTAGCGGCTGATACCCGAACACCTTCACTTTTCCGCATCAGACTCCTCTGTTTCCATTGTTTTTTGCTAGCTATACCAAGCAAGCATGGTAACACTGCTACCGCACATCAGGATATATTCCATCATTGTTCCCATAAAGCTGATTTCCATACCCTGACATTGCCTGATCCGTACCTTCCCACACGCACTTGCGGAAAGGATGCCATATGCTTACAGTGTCTCATTCCGGCATGCCAATTATTAACACTTATTTCTTTTACCTAATTATATAACATTATTTGGTTATTGTCATCCTTAAATTTTGCTGATATCCAAATTTTTACCTATTTTATTTCAAATTTGGCATTTCCCCCCTTTTTTGCGCAAAAATCGTCCGCCAAACGACACAAACCGCTCCGGATGAACATTGTATTCCGGAATAAAGGCCGTCCCTGCCGGTCCCCGTCTTCCGATCAGTCTGCACAAGGGCGTATACGGCCTGCTGGCGCAAACGGCGCAGGAAAGACCACTTTCATGAGAATGATCTGCGGCATCTTAAAGCCCACAGGAGACACCGTCACCTTTGACGGATCCCAAAGAACGGGTGCGGTTCCGCAATCTGATCGAAGACCTGGGAAAAGACAATCTCGTTCTGTTATCCACTCACATCGTTTCGGATATTGAACACATTGCCGATGAAGTGCTTATGATGAAGGACGGACAGCTGATCTTTCAGGGAAAATGGGATGACGGAAAAGGCGATCTGGAAGAATTCTATCTGAAACAATTCAGTGAATCCAATTAGAAATTAAGATTTCGAGAGACCGAAACTATGAAACAGGAGGACATAATGCATATGGATCAATTGGGAATACTTTACCTCTATGAACTGAAAAAAATCATCAAACGCAGGCTTGAATATCCATCTCCTTATATCGTGCCACCCGTTCGGCAATGTCCTGCCATGTGACCCTGGAACGGACAAATTCATAATCATCCTCAATGCGCGCCGCCTCCTGACTGATCTGGGGCAGCTGAGACAGATCGGTACCGCAGGTGCGCAGATAATAATCAGGCAGAAGGGCACAGCTGCTCCAGTTCTTCCATATTCCGGGCAGGAAGGACATCCCGGAAAAGCTGTAATAGATCAAATAGTTTAGATCCCATCATCATTACCTCTCAATACGCAATATTTTGATCACAGTCACATATGCAATTATTTCATACAAATCCGATTGCCTGACAAAAAATATTGTCAAAGGCACCCATTATTGATTCAACAGATTCTGAACGGCGCTCCAGTCAATGACGGGAAGTCTCTGTGTACCGGAAGAGGTTTTTTTGACTTTCGAGTTGATCTTTATCATATTCCATACCAGACAGCCTATGGCCGCCACCACGCCTGCTCCGAAAATCCCGGCAGCCACGGAAAGCGTCACATACTCCATATCGCCAAAATAATGGACCAGCACCGCGATCACCGCGAAAACAGCGCCCACTCCCAGACAGACCAGGGGATTCTCAAACATCTTATCCTTCAGACCGGATACCGCCCAGGACTGCGGCTGATTACAGTAGGGACATTGATCGTGAAAATCCGTGGAAAAGATCTTCTTCTCCACCACATTTTTATGCACGTTCTTCAATTCCCGGACGAGATTCTCATGTGCCTCCTTGCACAGTTTTTCCTCCCGATCCGGGTTTATGGTCTTGAAGTTGCTGTTAAAAGTGGCCTCCGGACCGTTAATGACTGCCCTCATGGGACCGCTGTCCTTTCCGCAGTGCTCACATTGAAATGAATATGGCACCTCCGCTTTCTCGCTCCTTGTGTGTCGATAATAAGTTCCCATTTGATACTCTCCTCCTACTACTTGATAAAAATAAATTTATGTGCCGCTCAAAGCCCCGCAGGAATAAATCCGAATGAAAATACGCGATAAAATACAGATATTCATCACATATCCCCGGACAGATCCGCCTGACTTTGACGCTCTGCCGATTTCTTTTAACAGTCCAGCGGCCTGTCTGAACTGTTATGATTTCTTTGCCTTTCCATATACGATAACGGCACTGACAATATCCGCGCAGAAAACAAACTGCAGGATGCCATGTATGACCGCTTCCCCTGTGGACAGATGTTTCACCGCATGGCTGCGTTTTACGGCGGATACCCCGACTAATCCGCTTAAGATAATGGAGGCGCCGTCCAGGAGCATCAGCAGTAAGGCCACTCCGATCCCAAATATGGAGAGGGCAAAGCCACAACCGATCACAAATATGACCGCATAGGCCGGTATCTGGACAAGCTTTATCAGCATATTGGTCCGGGCCGTCTCCAATACATCCCGCTTACGGACAAGATTTCCCACACAGATTACGACCGCGCTCAGAAACGCCGCAACCCATAAAATGCCGAGATACAGGATTCCCAGATAAGCATTGTCCTGAAAAAATGTTTTCATCAGATCCTGCTGAAAAAAACTGCATATCAGGAATACTATAAAATATGGAAAAAGAATAATGAAAACCGCAGGCAGTAATCTCCTCATGGACTGTCTTCCCCTCATTTCCGTGCCGTTCCTTTCACATAATGTTTTCTTTTGCATTTAACCCGCTTTCGCATCTTTACTCACCGTTTTATCATAGCACTGAGAAAGCGGATATTCAAGGTCTATTTAAATCGTGCGCGGATGTGCATGCAGACGCAGAAACGCGTAAGAATACCCCATATCCGCCCATGTAAACATGGCTTAGAGTATCATAACCTCTAAGCCATGTCTAAACGCTCCTGTCAATGGTCTGTTAAAAAACGATCCGGCTGACTTCGTTCTCTCCGCTTATCATCTCTTCCGGGCTGGCAACCGTGTATTCGATCACATTCGGCTCGCAGGTTTTGATAAAGATGTATGCATCGTTCCTCGGTTCAATGGATATCTCTTTATAAGGAATGTTGTCGATCACCGGCGGTTCGTCCCTGACATCCGCCGTGGGATTGGTGGTGTAGTAGATCCGCACCGTCCGCTTGGCCGCGCCCTGGAAACGCACCCAGGTGCCATATTCCGTCTCCACCGGAGACAGTCTGCAGTCAAAGTGATGTCGTCTCTCCCGTCCGAGGTAATACCGGAAACGGGTCTGCTCTTCCGCATCCGTCTCGAAGTTCTTCTCCACCTTGATCGAACTTCCTTCCCTGCTCTTGATCAGTCCGTATGCCACACTGGTCTTGCCGTTCGGCACATATTCGTCTCTGCCGTCCTCGTTCAGCGGCTCCGTCAGTTCAAAGCAGAAACCTTCCTGCTTCGCAGAAATTTCACGGATCGTCTCTTCAAACAATTCTTTTACGAATATGGACTTGCTGGAATTTCCCGCAAGGAAAATATAGATTTTACCGTCATGCCCCTGCAGCTTATTTTCTCTCTGGAAAGCTTTGCCCATACACTTGAAAAACGCATCAATACCCTTCTGTATCCTGCCCTTAATCAGGGATATCAGTCCCTTTGTATCAACCACGAACCTGCAGTCGGACAGCTTGTTCCCGTCAACATCATAAAGACAAGGCTCAATATACTCATCATATTCAATGCCCACACTGCTGTCAATTTCCGATTCTTCATGGCGGTACTTCTTTTCCCAGTTTTCCTCCTGGTGCCACAGCGGTCTGAGTTCTTCCTTTAAGATGGACATGTTCCTCCGGGCGATCTGGGAACTTGATATCAGTGTCTCGCTTCCCAAAAATGCCTGCTCCCCATAGGGCAGAGAGCATGTGATCTTCTTTCTCCTTGCCACGCCCCTGTTCTTCTTAAATACAGCATATGCCAGAAGCTCAAGGATCCTTTCACCTCCCAGTGTCACATCGGAATCCGCGCCGAAGCACTCCAGCACATAGTCATAGCCCTCAACTTCGTATTCCTCCTCGCTGGCGCCTCTCCATATGCCAAAGCCGAAATCCGCGGTACCGCCGCCGAAGTCGAAGATTCCGTACCGGTACTGATCCGTCTCATCCTCAGGCTCCAGCTCGCTCATCTCCAGAGCCGTTACCGCATATGCAGCCGGCTCACTGACTCCCAGCTGTACGCTGAAATCCTTCATGCATTCCTCATCATCCAGAATGCACTGGGGAAGGGATCTCATGATCCCTCTTTCAAAGCTGGACAGGATCAGCTTTCTGGTCTTCTTGGAATATCCCACCGGGAATGACATCAGGTACTTCATGTAGATCCCGTTCCGCATATTGTTGATATACATGCCGATATAGTATGCATACAGTTCAATGGGATTTATGATCTTATCCTCCATCGAAGTGAATGCCCCAAACTGGTATTCCTGCTTCTGCTTATCCCAGATCACCACATGCTCTTTTTCATGATTCGCCCACTGCTTCAGATCCGCATAGTAAGCATAAAACTCATTGGGCGAACAGGTCCGGTAATCCGTGTAGGCATCATAGGAAACGATGAAGTCCTCACAGCTCGTCTCCGGTCTTCCATCCTGCTCAAAAAATTTTTCCATGAATGAGTCCAGATCCACACACTCGATGATCGTGGGATTCTCATAATCATTCTCCTGCAGCTCCGCAGAGAGATCGCCTGCCCCGATACGGATCGGTATGATCGCGCTGGTATCGTCCTGCCGCACCACAACAGTGCTCTTGGTTCCGAAATCGATGCCCACGATACCGGTCTTGATATCCTTCCTGGGGTCCCTCGGCACCAGTTTCCCCTTTTCCTCAATTTCCACCGTTTCTCCGCAGTCATACAGATCCCAGTGTCCCCGTTTGATATCAAAAAGCATATTCTCTTCGTAAGATTCCAGACGGCATCTCCGTTTGTCGCAGTCCAACAGATCCTGTATACCGATAAAAACTTTTCTGTTCTTCGGCGGAATGCTGTCTGCCGAAGCCGTCTCCTGAGACAGGGACTGCCCCGATGCGTTCTCCGGGTCCGCTTCCTCCTGGCCCGACTCTCCGGACAGAGGCTGACCCGACGCATTCTCTGGGCCTGACTCTCCAGGCAGAGGCTGACCCGACGCATTCTCCGGGTCCGCTTCCTCCTGGCCCGACTCTCCAGGCAGAGGCTGATCCGACGCATTCTCCGGGCCTGACTCCCCGGGCAGGGACTGACCTGATGTGTTCTCCGGATCCGACTCCCCGGGCAGGGGCCGATCCGATGCGTTCTCCGTACCTGGCTCCCCAGACAGGGGCTGATCCGATGCATTCTCCGGATCCGACTCTCGGGACAGAACCGGACCTGATGCTGTCTGTGACGGCTCTTCCGGTTTCACTTCCCGGGACAGGACTCCTTCCGCTTCCATCTCCTGTGACAGCTCCCCGGACAGCGCTGCCGTCTGCTCGGATCCTTCTTCCGTTCCGGTCTTATGGACAATCCCTTCCTGTTCTGATTCCCAGACATCTCCGTCTTCAGGGGTTTTCTGCGCCAAAGCCCCCTCCGTGCTCTCGTTTCGGGATAATGCCTCCGACTCTGTTTCCCGCATCGACGCTTCGCCGGCTTCCGCTTCCTGTGATGCCGCCTTCGCCGCCCCGGCCGCCTCTTCCCTCTCCATAACCTCCTGCATTGTAAGAATCTTCCCGTCAGGGGTCATCTCATAGGAATCAATGTATTCCCAGCCTTCAAAGCTTGTGAAATTTCTCCGGCTCGTCTCCCGGTCTTTTATATACGCACACCTTAAAGTACTGACTCTGTCCAGAAACTGTTCCGGTCTTACCATCCTGATCAGTGCATCGTACAAAGAAGCAGATTCGCCTGCGATCTTCCACAGCTGACTCTCAATCTTCCAATCCACACACGCGTTGATCCTGCTCAGGCCGGTAAAGAAGTCCTTCGCATATTCCCCTGACGGCAGACTACAGTCACACTCTTCTTCGCCTATCCTGATCTTTTTGATTCTGGGCAGTACATCTCTGGTCCCATATGTCCTGTCAAGATATTCCTGCTGTCCCGGTACTAAAAGGCCCTCCTTCTTATACAAAAACCATAATTTATCGTGTCCGTCCCGGAACGCGATGAAACCTGTCTCTTTAAATAACAGGTCGTTTTCCAGCATTCTTCTGATGTTGCTGTCGTTTCTGTAAATGATATCATACACACTATACTTCATATGCTTACCTTCCTCTTCTGCCAGCTTTGTGTTTGACGGATTTTCTGGATATATTATAAACTATTGCCCGGCCTTTATCAATCTGTATCTGTCTGGAAACAGACAAATTCACCGGAAAAAATGTGATGAATGCCTGCATTCAACAACACTTTTTCCGGTGAATTCATTTCCGCGGAAAAGGATCCTGGTCTTCCGAAAGCCCGGAGCGTGTCGGAACGGCTATTTCTGCGTCAAATCGGACAGCGGCGCAAAGGTATAGCCCATCTCCTCCCATTTCGTCAGCAGTTCATCCAGAATCTCACCATTTGTATTTGATGTATTATGCAGGAGAACGATGGCCCCGGGATGAATGCGCGCGGTGAGCTTATCCAACGCGGCCTGATGAGTGGGCTGATTGTTCGTGTCCCAGTCCACATACGCCAAACTCCAAAAGCAGGTGGCATATCCCAGGTCCTGCGCCCGCTCCAGGTTCGTGATCCCGCACTTTCCCTCCGGGGGACGATAGTACGGGGAAAGCTCCGTGCCTGTGATCTCTTTGAAAAGTGCCTCCACATCCTCCATCTCCTTTTGAAAACCGGCCTCGTCCAGCGTGTCCACATCATAATGGTGATACGTATGATTTCCCACCGCATGACCTTCCTCAGCCATACGCTTTACGATCTCCGGTTCCGTCTCCAGGAAATGACCTACCACAAAGAAGGTGGCAGGCGCATTGTGGGCTTTCAGAGCGTCCAGAATTTTCTCCGTATTGCCGTTCTCATAGCCGCAGTCAAAGGTCAGATAGATTACTTTTTCCTCGCCTTCGTTTAAATAATAAGCGTCATACTGCTCCAACTCCCAGGGCGCCGCATTTCCGGTGGGCTGTGTACCGGACTCTCCATAACTCAGCCCCCAGCCGATGCCCTCGGGTGTCAGCTTTTCCACAACAGGCTCTTTGACCGCTTCCGGTGCCGGATCCGATGTGTCATCCGCCAGCGCAGACGAACCTGCTCCGGATTCCCCCCGGGCGGACGAAGCCGTTTCCGGGCCTCCCTGCTCCGATGAACCCGTACCCGCTCGTCCCGGCTCGGCCCCCTCCGTCTGCGGAATCTCTTCATTGTCTGCCTGAGAAGGATCCGAAGTTCCCGCCCGCTCCGATACATTCTGTCTGATATCTTCCAACCTCACCGGTTCCTGCGGCATGGATCCGCTCTCACCGGACGATTCTCCACCGCAGGCTGTCAGCAATGCGGCCAGCAGAATGGTTCCCGTACCTTTCCATCTTATTTTGTCCCCTTTTGAGTTATTTTTCCCCTGATATCTCATAACCGTACCTCTGCTCCGTTACTCTTCCTTTTCCATATTTATGGCATGCAGCATATCCATTTGTTCCGCACAGGAAATTTTTCAATCTTATTTTAGCACCTTCAAAATGAGTTACAACACAATTTCCGAATTCTTAAGAATTCGGGCCGCGAAGTGGCACCGGAGGGGAAACGTACACTCCGGCATACGGGAAGGTCGAACCATGACCGTTTTCTCCATAAAGTAAGGAAGACCGCCGCTATGGTCTTATCCATACACGGCGGTCTGAATGATGCACTTTATTTCACGGCATTACGGACGGAACTCAGGAACAGCGAACCGACGGGTCAGGAATCCCGGTTCTCCGAAATACCCACGGCTGTCGCAAGGGATCATTCAAGGCCCACACTCTCGTCAACGGGCAGGGAAAACACCACTCCCTGAGCCTCACTCTTCACCCCGCACTTCTGACCGATGGCCTGCATGATGGACAGCTTATCTTCCCTCCGGGCAAGGATCATTACCACTTCCCGCTCCTCCTGCACACTGATCTTCCAGAACTTCATGGTCTCTTCACTGGCGATCCGCCTGCTGTGGAATACTGTGCCTCCTGATGCCCCCTCCGGTCTCGCCGCTTCCATCACCGCTCCGCTGAATCCCTGATTTACTATGGCCATGATCATGTAATATCTGTTCTCTGACATTTCCAATCCATTCCTTTCTAAAAGCAGCGGATTTATATCCGGCTGCAGACTCTCCATGATCTGAACAGCGATCGCGCTTCCCATGGAAGAACCCACCGCCCATTCCCACCACCAACATGATGGCACCCACAAGAAACATGACCATAGTCCCCAGTTCCACCGGGACAAGTATGATACTCAGCATCAGGACAATACCCGTGATGGGGAGCACTGCCGAGAGCGACTCCAATATTTTTTCCTTTAATTTCGGGTTCAATACACCACCTCATTCATATAGAATATATTTCATCCATTGTATCATAAATGCCATATGTTGAAAAACATGTATCAGTGCAAGTACTTCTACATCAGCACATCATAATTGATCTTGCTGTAGAAAAGCGCCTCGATCTCCGGAAAGGACAGCGGTCCCAATCCCATGATCCACATGATTTTGGTGAATACGGCCTCAAAGTTCATATCATAGGCTTCCAGATACGGAAAGCTTCCCCGGAGCCTCTTTCCCACCTCATAGGTAGAAAGGTTGCTGCCCTCGTAAGTCACCTGCGTGGTCATGATGACGACTCTGGAACCGTCCCGGTACTGCTTCATGAGCCGGCAGAAATCCTCCATGATACTGTCCGGAATACCGCCCACCCCAAAGCTTTCCACCACAATGCTGTCATACTCTTCAAAGATTGCCTGCAAAATATCGGGGCTGATGCCCGGCGTCAGCTTTAAGGCGTAAACCCTCGGATTCATTTTATGGTAGAATCTCACTTCCCCTTCCGCCCTCTCGCAGGGAATATAGCGGACAATCTTACCGTGCCGCATGGTGGCGATCTCAGGAAAATTGATGCTGGAAAAGGCGTGATAGCTGAAGCTCTTCGTTTTCTTGGCACGGGTTCCCGCGATCACCTTACCGTCAAATATCAGGCATACGCCCCCGGACTCCGGATCCGCCGCATACACAATGCTGTCGTGCAGATTTTTCCTGGCATCGGTGATCTCCATCTGAATGGGCTGTTGGGAACCGGTAAGTACAATGGGCTTTGACGAATTTTGGATCAGATACGACAATGCCGCAGCCGTATAAGCCATGGTATCCGTGCCATGGCAGATCACAAATCCGTCATACCGGTTATAAGTTTCCTCTATTTCGCTTACCAGTTTTAACCAGATATGATGATCCATGTTGGTGCTGTCCAGATTGCAGATCTGCCGGGAATCCAGTACAATATCCCCTCCCATATCCGGCAGAAACGACAGTATCTGCTCCGCATTCAAAACAGGCTCCAGTCCCGCTTCCGTCTTCAGTGACGCAATGGTGCCTCCTGTAAAAAGTATTAAGATCTTACGCATTCTTTTTCCTCTCCCGGGATCAGCTTTCCGCCGAGTTGAGTGACAAAATCAACCTCATCTCCACGCTCGGACTCCCAAAACAAATATTATATCCTCTCTTCCGCCATATAAAGAATGTCAGTTCATAACCTTTCCATACATTGGCCGTACTCCAAAATATTTCTTTTTGTCTCCCGAAGAAAACTCGGATCGTGTGACAACAGAGATTTCCTTCGTATTGATTCCTGACCATAGTATGGCACACTTTCGTGTTGATCACAAGGAATTTTACATCAATTTTCATATTGTGACGCATGGATATCATGGGAGCACAGCTGTCTCGGGATTTCGTGCAAGGAAGCGCGAAAGGCTGCGCCGTAGCGCAGCCTCACCCCCCATCCGTCTGACGGGATAAAATATATTACGATCGGTAAATCAGGCTCAGAAAATACTTAATCGGAAGAAAACACCGTTTTCCCTCTCACCATCACAAGCCTTACTTCAAGAGCTTTATCCAGCAGCAGCAGATCCGCATCCTTCCCGGGGCTGATGGAACCCTTTTCCCGGTCAATGCCCATGAGCGTCGCAGGAGTCAGGGAAGCCATGGCAACGATCTCATGAAGAGGCGCCGTTGTCAGCTCCTTCATGGTACGCACAAGACGGTCCATCGTGGCTACGCTGCCCGCAAAGGCGCTCCGATCAGGCAGCTTCGCCACGCCTTCCTCCACTATGGTCATCATTCCCCCTTCTTTCCCCCCCAGAATATACTCGCCCTCCGGCATTCCCGCCCCGCGCATGGAGTCTGTGACAAGGCAGATCCTGTGGGCTCCCTTTACCTGATAGATCAGCTGCAGCAGATCTCCCGGCAGATGACATCCGTCGGCGATCACCTCCACAAACAGATTCTTCAGGAGGTACCCTGCCTCAATGGCTCCTGCAACCCGATAAGCATTCCTTCTGGTAACGCCGCTCATTCCGGAATAAAAATGAGTCATCGCTTTCAGTCCGTTATCGTATGCCTTCTTTACCTGTTCACAGTCGGCATCGGAATGTGCCAGGGAGGCGACAATCCCCTTTTCCCGGAGAAACTGCAGGAAAGCCTCCGCCCCTTCCAGCTCCACCGCAAAGGACCAGCGGCGGATCTTAGATGATCTCTCCCATGCCTCTTCATATTCCTCCGGTGAGGGATTCCGCAGGTTTTCCGGACTCTGTGCCCCCCGCTGTCCGAGAGAAAAGTAAGGCCCTTCCAGATGCAGCCCCAGTATTTCGGGCATCCCTTCCTCCCGGAGATCCACTCCCTCGAACAGAGCCAGACAGTTCAGCAGAGACTCTTTTGTGCTCGTCACAGTGGTGGGAATTATGGCCGTCGTCCCATGGGCCATGTGCATCTTACAGGCGGTGCGGATGCTTTCCGGATCCCCGTCCATAAAGTCCGCTCCCCCGCCTCCATGGGTATGTATATCAATAAAGCCCGGCGACAGATACATTCCCCGGGCATCTATCACTCTGACATCGGAATCCCGGCATACCTGTTTTTTTTCCGCATAAATCCGCTTTATCTTTCCGTTTTCCGTGAGTACCTGCCCCGGCCTTATTCCTGTGGGAAAAATAATTTCAGCATTTTGGATCAAATACCTCTCCATACACTTTTCACCCCTTCTTACAGGCATCTTACACTGTCCCGGAAGCGTCCCAAAAATCTGTTATTCCAGTCGTCCCCTCCGGGTGCGTTGCCGCTCCGCCAGACAGGAGGGTTGATCCCTTCCTCCACCAGCATATTTATGGCTTCTGTCACGATACAGTTCAGAACATATGCGTTTGCATAGGTGCTGAGAGCTCCGATCTTCTGTTTGAAACCGGGCAGAGTGATCGTGGCGTCCCCCACCTTCACCTTGCAGTCCACCGGAAGATCCACGATCTCATGCAGATTCTTTTTGGACGGATGCCTTGCAGGGTGATCCTCGGGACAATTCCGCGCATGTGTAAAGGAGCTGACTCCGATAACGGAAGCGCCGTTCTCCTTTGCCTGCAAAGCCGCATCGATGGTGGCCGAATTGATGCCGTAAGCGTTGACAACGATCAGCAGGTCATCCGCTCCGATACCATAGTCGTTTACCACGATCCTTCCATATCCGGGCAGACGCTCCACCTGCATGGATTTCAGCGCACCGCAGGACAACATGGTATCCTGATTTAAAATAGCGCTGACATGCATCAGCCCGCCGGCTCGGAAGAAGATCTCCATGGCTGCCAGATTCGAATGTCCTCCCGGCCCCCAGATATACACAAGCCTGTCTTTTTTTACCTGATCGGCGACGGCTCTTGCCGCCGCCAGAATATGTCCCTTTTCCTCCTCATGGATCTCTTTGATGATCCCCAGGACCTCCCGGTAATACAGATCCATTACACTTCCTTCTGTCATCTTGATCAACCTGCCTTTCATAAATCATGTCGCCCACATCCTGCTCTTTATCATCTTTTCCACCTCCGGGGGGAAAGTGCCTCCCAGAGCAAAGTATCCGGCAGAATCCTTAGGCTCGTAACCGCCCTCCAAAATCTGCTCTCCGGTGCAGATATAGCCTGTCATGCCGTCCGTGTACGCCGTACAGACTGCCGCGGGATTCCGCCGTCTTGCCCAGATGGCATATTCCTGGGACATTTCCGCCCCGAAGAAATAGACGGCCAGCTCCTCCCCGTATTTCACATATTTCATCCTCAGCTTCTCATACGCAGGATTTCCCTTCTCCAATACTTTCATCGCCCAGGCTCTCTGCATTTCGTCATGGGACCTTAAGCTCTCTCTCAGCTCCTCATCGCTTTTACGGTTTTCCAGAGGAAGCAGAAGCTCCTGGGAACGCACGGACAGCCTTTCGGAAACCTTCCTTCCGGACTGGGAAAGCGTCCTCTTACAATCCTCCACAAAATCCCCGGAAAAAAGCTTTGCTTTCCCGTAATCCCCCTCCGCCAAATGGTTCCCCAATATATTTCTGGGTCTCAGGTCTCCCGTACAGCCCTGCCAGAACATGGACAC
>JAIEKC010000568.1:0-13406 GCA_029064505.1 Acetatifactor sp. | reverse complement strand
CCCTGTTGACAGGCTGTTAAGATCTGTGGATCCAGAGTTGAGGCAGAAGCTTCCGGGGAAAAATGAACTGGAATTTCTCAGTGAAAGCCTGATCGCGCTGAAGGATGACAGTCAGGAACTGCGAAGGATGATGCGGCAGAAGCAGGACAAGCTTAAGGAAGTCTTTGCGATGCGTCTTATTCGTGGAGATATTTCGCTGTGGGAGGAATATGATGAATATGTAAAAGATTTTAACCTGGATTCGCCGCAGTGTTTTGCCACAGTGGTGGCTGTGTTGAATTTGAGACAAGAGGAGGAGACGCAGAGCAATATTCAGGAGGATGCCATCTGCCTTAAGCTTGTGGATGAGATGCCGGAACAGCTGAAAAAGCTTACATGGATGCCGCCGGTCTATAATACCTGTGCCATTGTTGCAATCCTTGGTGATGAAAATGAAGAGCTGATTCATGAGAAGATACGGGAGTACTACGCGGAACTGCAGAGATTTTCGGAAGCTGTATGCGGCTATCAGCTGCTGTTGGGAGTAAGTGCTGCTCATGAGGATCCCAGGCAGCTGAGCATGGCATATCGGGAGAGCGTTAATGCTCTGACCAGATCAGGTTCCGACAGTCAGGCTGCTGCCGATAATTTGGAAGATTGTCATTTTTATCTTTCGGGTCTTTCTTCCTCAGAAGCTCCTTATGATGCTGCCTACGAGAAAAAGATGCAGTCAGGGATCAAGAATATGGATAAAGCTCAATGCTATATGGCCACGAATGATTTTTTCCGTTATCTGTCAGAGGAAAACTATGACCAGGATGAAATGATGGTGTATGTCCTCCGTTTTGTGGACACAATCCTGCTTACGGCATTGGAGATCAGGGTGGATGTGGAGAATTTATATCCCGACGGGTTCCGCAGACTTTACGATGAATTGCTGGAAGTGCTGGAACCCTCGCGGGAAAGAAGATATATTAAAAAGAATCTGATTGATCCGATCCTGGAGGCCCGCAGCAGGCTGATGGAGAAACGGTCTTATTCCTTGCTGGAGGATATCGAGCAGCTGATCCGTGACAGGAGAGGGGATATATCACTTGCAGAATGTGCAGAAAAATTGGGAGTTCACACCACATATATATGGAAGATATTAAAGACGGAGAGGGGAAAGACATTCAGTGATTTTTTGGAAGAATATAAACTGGAAGAGGCAAAGAGGCTTTTACTGAATACCAATATGACCGTTGCAGAGATTGCATCAACGCTGAACTATACAAATGCTCAGAATTTTATTCGCTTTTTCAGCAAGAGTACCGGCATGACACCCGGGAAGTTCCGCAAATTGTACTAAATATATGCTGTCTTTTTGAATAATCATTAAATTTATTTTTGAAATAAAAAAATAAATTTAATGATTATTTTTTTGCTTTGCACAAAAAAAGGGGCGAAATTAAAACAAATATTGAAAGGTTTCAACAAAGGGGCCTTTGAGTCAATAAGGTGATTATAGACGTAATTGCTAAAAGGAGACTAAAATTTTTGTTAAATAAATGAGACACCGAATGCGTGAAATCGTGTGATCGTTGTCTCATTTGTGATTAACAATGAAAGGTGGTTTCCTATGGCAGAGAAAGTTAAGAAACAAAAAGGTGCGATCACTCTTTCCAATGGACAGGTGATCGTGCCAAAGCGTAAAAGCACTTGGCAATATATGGTGCAGCACAAATGGCTGTATTTTTTATTGCTTCCGGGATTTATCTATTTTATCATGTTCCGCTATATTCCTATGGGCGGTCTGGTCATCGCATTTAAAGAGTATTCTCCGTTTAAAGGTATGTGGGCCAGTCCCTGGGTGGGATTTGGACAGTTCCAGAAATTTTTCAGCAACAATGATTTCATGAAGCTGCTTACAAACACTCTGGGAATCAGTTTACTGCAATTGATCTTTTATTTCCCTGCACCGATCATCCTTTCTCTGTTTCTGAATGAAGTAAGGCATAACGGTTACAAGAGAGTGGTACAGACGCTGGTGTATATCCCTCATTTCGTATCCTGGGTTATCGTAGCCAGCCTGACCTATCAGCTGTTCAATGTGACAGATGGTGTTTTCAATGTCATTTACAGAGCCATATCCGGTGGACAGTCCTTTGATATTCTGCAGAAATCCTCTGCTTTCTGGGGATTGATCGTAGGACAGGATATCTGGCGTGAGACAGGTTACGGCACCATTGTATTCCTGGCGGCACTGTCCGGCGTGGATCAGGAACTGTATGAGGCAGCCAGAGTGGACGGCGCGGGACGCTGGAGACTGATGTGGCATATCACGCTTCCTGCGATCAGGGGAACTATCGTCATGATGCTGATCATGCGTGTGGGAAGCATCCTGAACACAGGCTATGAGCAGATCTTCCTGATGAGAAACGATCTGAACCTTGCCAGAGCGGAAGTGTTTGACACCTACATATATACGAAGGGTATCCGAAGCGGTATGTATTCGTTCTCATCCGCTGCGGGTATGTTTAAATCCGTGGTCGGCATGATCATGGTGATCACCGCTGACCGGGTAGCAAAAGCTTTCGGCGAGAGCGGATTGTATTAGGAAGGAGGGTGTGACACATGGCAAAAGAACACAAAGTAAAAGAGGGCGCCAAGGTCCGCAAGAGTACCGGCGACCGTATTGTAGATGTGATTATTTATGTTGTGCTGGGACTGATCGCGTTGAGTACCGTGCTGCCGTTCTTATATGTGCTTGCAGGCTCCTTTGCGACTGAGAAGGAACTGACGGAGAAATCATTCTTTATCATACCCAGTGTGTGGTCCATCAATGCTTATCGCTATGCGATCGAGACAGCAAATATTTTGAGAGGTCTGAAGAATTCCGTTCTTCTGACGGCACTGGGAACTTTCTGCTGTATGGTATTTTCACTGACTTTTGCGTATCCCCTGTCCAAGTCTCATTTCAGAGGGCGCAACTGGCTCATGAATATGGTTATTTTCACCATGCTGTTCGGCGGCGGTATGATTCCCTCCTATCTGGTATTTCAGGCTTACGGTCTGTTGGACAGCTGGTGGGCTTTGATCCTTCCCGGCCTGATCAATCCTTTCAATATGATCATTATCAAGAAATTCTTTCAGGGACTGCCGGTGGAACTGGATGAGGCATCTTATATGGACGGAGCCAACGATCTGCAGATATTTGCAAAGGTAGCGCTTCCTCTGTCCAAGCCTGTTATAGCTTCCATATCCCTGTTTTATGGCGTGGGATTCTGGAATGACTATTTTAATTCCATGATCTACCTCTCCACTCCGGAGAAGTATCCGATCCAGATCCAGCTGCGTTCCATTATCCTGCTGTCATCGAAGGTTTCGGATACTGTGCTGGATTATGATATGTTCGGTGCTCCGCCTGACAAGGCAGTGAAGATGGCATGTACCGTAATTGCGACTGTGCCGATTCTGATCGTTTATCCTTTCGTTCAGAAGTACTTTACAAAGGGCGTTATGGTAGGCGCGGTGAAGGGTTAAGGTGTTTTGCCGCACAGCAGGGATGCTGATCCGGCAGCCCTGTACGGAAAGACGGACTGACGCCGGTTTGGTCAGGCCGGTCTGATATTCAGGTGATCACGGGATTTCCCGTTATCATAAATTAATTTCTTTTTCAAAAAGAAATAAGAAACAAGGAGGATTAGAATGAAAAGAAAAAGTTTAAGCAAGGTATTTGCCTTGGCGCTTGCTTCTGCTATGACTCTCGGTCTTGCAGCTTGCGGCGGCGGTGGTGATGATGCTTCTTCATCGGCAGCATCCACATCCGGTTCCAGCCAGGCAGATACAGGTTCCAGCCAGCAGGCGGATGCAGGTTCTTCTGCAGGAAGCGATGCGGCAGCACCTATCGAGCGTCAGACCATTACATGGAGCCTGATCGACCTGAATGCAGGTAACAATAATGTAGGTGAGTATGCAGAGCAGATCTTCCAGCAGGTTGAGGATTATGTAGGTCATGACATCGAAGTTACATGGGTAATGAACGATGCTTTGGCAGAGACCAACTCACTGGCTTTTGCGAGCCCTAAGACCATGCCCATGATCATGTCTTACGGCGGAACCATGACAGGTGACGTAGTGCGTGCCGCAAAGGACGGCGCATTCGTTGACTTGAATGACTATATCTGGGACAGTGCCAAGTATCCCAACCTTTCCCAGATGTCCGAGGCAGTTGCGGCAAACCTGACCGTAGACGGTCATCTGATCGCACTTCCCCGCTGCCGTGTGGTAGGCCGTTATGGTCTTTCCTATCGTCAGGACTGGGCAGAGGCTCTTGGCGTAGAGCTTCCTGAGAACGCTACTCCTGAAGATGTATACAACATGCTGGTAGCTATGAAGAACGGTAATGACAAGCACGAAGGTTTCTGCACATATCCTATGGAAATGACTAACTATACCGGTCCTTTCGACATTATCCAGACCTGGTTCGGATGTGGCAACAGCTGGGCAGAAGTAGACGGCCAGCTGGTTCCCGTATGGATGCAGGACGAGTATTTTGAGGCGGTTGAGTACATCAAGAAGCTCTATGAGGAGGAGCTTATGCCTCAGGACTGGCCTTCCAGAGGAACCGATTCCTGGTCTGAGGGATGTAAGAAGGGTGAAAACGGCGTGTTTATTGACGTGCTTGATTCCGGTAAGAGAATCTGGAACTACTTTGTGGCAGAAGAGACCAAGACTCCTTCCGTAGTAGATCCTTCCAAGGATGCTTCCATGGTTCTGTACGGCGCTGTTAACGGCCACACTCTGGCTACTGCAGGTTACAACGGATTCTTCACTCTGTCCGCATCTACTCTGGATACTCCCGAGAAGATCGAGGCGGCTCTGACCATCCTTGACAAGCTGAGCGATCCTGAGATGCAGGTTCTGACCCAGTTCGGTCTGGAAGGTATCAACTATGAGCTGGATGACCAGGGCAGAGTTGTTAAGCTGGATCTGGAGGATGAAGCTCTTGCAGGCAACTATAAGGGTCTGAATCAGATGCTGACATTCCTTCCTTCCACTGAGGCAACTACTGTTCCTGTAGTGACCACAGAGAGAGACGATGCCCAGAACGCAGCTTATGAGGCAGCACTGCCTCTGGCAGAGATCGATCCCGCGCTTTCCTTCAAGGTGAACTCTGAAGCATACTCCTTAAACGGTGCGGATCTGGATAGTCAGGCAACCGCTCTGAGATCTCAGTATATCTGCGGAGAGATCACGTTGGATCAGTTCAAGTCCGGTCTGGATGGAATCAGAGCGGCAGGTTATGATCAGATCATCACCGAGATCAACGAGCAGTACAAGGCAAATCAGTAATTACATATTTGCTGAAAATCTTTAGGTCATAAAGCGGATAGTCCGACTGACTTAAGATTACTTTTTAACACCGGCATTCGGAAACGGATGCCGGTGTTTGTATTATATTGCATCAGGCATAGGCGTTTTCGTTCGGAATATGGTTGTCGCGGGCACCGTTTTTTCGGCAGTTCAAACACCAATTTCTTCCGGTTACATATTATATTATCAACAAAATCACATGTAGGAAGGATTTAAAATGCAGGATTACTTGTATGATAATAATATTGACAAATTTCCGGTAGCCATGGCCTATGTGCCCTGGCAGAGATTTGACAAGATGTATGACGACCTGGAGAAAGCCTTTTGTGCCGGAACGATATTCCCTGAACTGGATAAACCTTTTACAGGAAGGAGATGCGTATAATGGGCAACAATAAGGATCAGCTCTTGAGAGACATCGGCATCGTAGGATTTGTGCTGACGGATTTATCGCTTTATCTGGACACTCATCCCTTTGACCGCAATGCCATGGAGTATTTTAACCATTACAACAGGATCAAACACCAGATGGAAAAGGAATTTTCCATGAAATATTTCCCGTTGACCATCAATATGGCTGAGAGTAACAAGGAATGGCGCTGGGGTATGGCGCCCTTGCCCTGGGAAGGAGAGTGCGGCTAAATGTGGAATTATGAGAAAAGATTAGAGTTTCCGGTTAATATCAAGGAGCCTAACGCAAAGCTGGCGCAGGTGATCATTTCCCAGTATGGCGGACCGGACGGCGAGATGGGAGCCAGCATGCGTTATCTCTCTCAACGGTATTCCATGCCTGACCGCAACGTGGCAGGTCTGCTGACGGATATCGGTACGGAAGAACTGGCTCATCTGGAAATGGTAGCGACGATCGTGCATCAGCTCACCCGCAATCTGTCCATGGAGGAGATTGAAAAGAGCGGATTCGCGCCCTATTATGTGGATCATACCGTGGGAGTATGGCCTCAGGCTGCCAGCGGATTTCCTTTTACCGCGGCTCAGTTCCAGGTGACAGGGGATCCTGTCACGGATCTGACGGAGGATCTGGCGGCGGAACAGAAGGCCCGCACCACCTATGACAATATCCTGCGTCTGATCAAGGAGCCTGATGTCTGTGAGCCCATTAAGTTTCTGCGGGCCCGTGAGATCGTGCATTTCCAGCGTTTCGGTGAAGCGCTGCGGATGACCCAGGATAAGCTGGACGGCAAGAACTTCTATGCCTTCAATCCCGCATTTGACAGATGTAAGGATTGTGATGATAAGCCGGACTGCGGCTGCAATAACTAACGATATATTGGGAAATGCGTCTGTATGGCGTGAAGGAACGAACGGCAGGGTGCGATATCCCTGCCGTTATATTTTTCGAACCTTTTTCCGATTCATTACAATATACGTGTGAAGGGCAGAACTCCTTCACAAAAGACGTCTTTGGATGGGAGCAGTGATGACAAAACAGGAACTGACAGAATGCATTGATACATATGGCAGGGATATCTATTCTTTTTGCAGGCATCTGACCGGAAATGTACAGGAAGCGGACGAACTGTATCAGGATACATGGCTGAAGACACTGGAGTTATTGGAGAATATTGACTCCACGGGAAATGTGAAAAGCTATTGTCTGTCCGTGGCGCTGAGGCTCTGGAAGAACAGGAAACGCAAATTTGCATGGAGAAAACGAATCGCCGGAACACAGGATTATCTGGACGAAGAAGGAAACGAGTATCTGAGCGATAGTGGTCCTACCTCGGAAGAGCGGATCCTGGCGGAAGAGAGGGACCGAACGGTGCGAAATGCCGTGGGAACGCTGCCGGAAAAACTGAAAGCGGTGATCCTGCTGTACTATATGGAGGAATTGAATATTGCACAGATCGCGGCAGTGGCAGGAGTGCCGGAGGGAACAGTAAAGAGCAGATTGTATCAGGCAAGGAAGCTTCTGGAGCAGAAACTGGAGGGTGTTTTATATGAAAAATGAACTGGATGAGTTTTTGACGCGTGCCCTTACTCCGAGGGAGGAACCGGGTGATGTTCTGAACCGGAAAATTTTAAATCGGGTAAAGGAGAGAGTATATATGAAACAGAAAAAGTATAAAAGAGCATCTGTCGCCGTGATCGCGGCAGCCTTTGTGGCAGCCAGTTCCATTACCGCTGTGGCGGCATGGCAGTATATGAGTGCGTCTCAGGTTGCGGATCATACAGGAGATGAGAGGCTGGCAGGCTACTTTGCAGATCAGATGTCTGAGCAGGGTGTGGTCACAGATCCTCCGGACGCTGCCGGACAGGACGGAAACGCAGATATTGTGGGAGAGAGCCAGAGTTACGGCGGTTATAAGGTGACGGTACTGGGACTGCTGTCCGGTGAGAATATGTCCGAATACCGGAGACAATCCAATGGAAATGTGCGAAGTGACAGGACATATTGTGTGGTAGCGATCGAGAGAGAGAATGGCGAGGCAGTAGATCCGGAGCATGAAGATTTCTTTGTATCACCTCTGATCGGAGGGTTGGAGCCGGGGGTGTATAATGCTGCATCCTTATGTGGGAATTACAGTGAATTTATAGAAGACGGAGTACTTTACCGCCTGTTGGAGTGTGACAATATCGAATGTTTTGCGGATCGTGAATTGTATCTGTGTGTCACCGACACCAGTTTTTACAATACTGGTCTTTACCATTATGATGAAGGGAGCGGCAATATCTCCAGAAACATGGAGTACGATGGATTGAATGCTCTGTTTGAGCTGAAGATGGATGTTTCCCTGGCAGACCCGGTGAAAGCCCAGGCGCTGATAGATGAGATCAGCGAGCCTGCGGAGAACGACGAAATGGGAGTCAGGGTGCCAAAAGAAGCAGAGGATGCTATGGAATGGGCAGGCAGCCTGACATCGGAGAATTTGGAGCGGTATTGTGTTCGATTGGAGAATACGGTCCAGACGGTGACTGTTAATGAAGAAGGTTATTATGTGATACAGCCCTGGCTGGTAAATGAAGCGGTATCCGATACACGGGGAAGCGAGGGTGAAATATTTAATGCCGCATATTATACGCCTGAAGAATATACACCGGGAGTTCCATTTATCAATGGTTACAGCGGTGCCAGTATGGAAGAGCTGGTGATCACAACATTTACCATCAATGAGGACGGCAGCATGACCTTTGCGGCATGGGTTCCCAGGGAGGTCAGTCGTTATTTTCAGTAACTCAGCATAATATGCCATATGATTTCCCGTGAAAAGAACGGGCAGGAGAAATTTCTCAAAACAGAGTCATTTTCTTCTGTCCGTTTTTGATGTCTGTGCAATATTGTGTTGACGATATGTGTTTCTGGCGTATATAATAGTTATGTTTGAAGATGTTTTGAGTTAAAGGCGGCAGAGGTTTGAAGCGCGGCAGGGGAAGATGAAAAAGATACTGATCATTACAACTATCGGCGGATTTCTGCCGCAATTTGAGATGAATGACGTCAGGATATTGATGGAACAGGGCTATGAAGTCCATTATGCATCTAATTTCGCCAATCCCGTATATAAGCTGGATACTGCAGCGCTGAAACAAATGGGGATCCGGCTTCACCCTGTGGATATACAGAAGTCGCCTTTAAAGATACGGAGCAATGTACGGGCATTGAAGGAGATCATTTCCATTATCCGGAAGGAAAGGATCTGTATCATTCATTGCCATAATCCCATGGGCGGCGTATTGGGCAGACTGGCGGCTGTGGCCGGCGGAATGCAGGATCCGTATGTGATCTATACCGCACATGGGTTCCATTTCTATGATGGGGCCCCCCTGCTGAACTGGCTGCTTTTCTTTCCGGTGGAATATCTGCTGGCAGGATATACGGACACCCTGATCACCATCAACAGGGAGGATGATGTCAGGGCACAAAGGTATTTTCCGGTGAGAAGGTCAGTGGCGGCTGCAAAGACTGCTTTTCGGACGGATGCCGCTGAGGAAAGACAGAAGTCGATATACAGGATTCCCGGAGTGGGAGTCAAAACCGCCCGTTTTGCACCGGATCCGGATATGCGGGATAAAGTGCGGAATGCCCTGCAGATAGGGGATAACACCTTTTACATATTGTCCGTGGGAGAACTGAATCGAAACAAGAATCATGAAGTGATCATTCGGGCCATTGCCGGTCTGAAGGATCCTGATATCTGTTACGGGATCTGCGGCAAGGGCTATCGCCGGGAATATCTGGAGGAACTGGCCGGGAAGCTGGGCGTGGAGCGTCAGATAAAATTCTTCGGATTCCGCAATGACATCCCTGAGATGCTCCAGGGAGCAGACTGCTTTGCCTTTCCTTCACTGCGGGAGGGACTTGGGATCGCGGCTCTGGAGGCCATGGCGGCAGGGCTGCCCATGATCACATCCGACTGCCGGGGCACAAGGGAATATATGGAAGACAATGTGACCGGCTATGTATGCCGAAGCGGACAGGCTGCCGAGTATGCGCGGCTGATCAGAAAAATGAAAGAAAATCCGCAGAGGCGGGAGGAAATGTCCTGCGTGTGCCGGAGAGTTGCGGAAAAATTCAATCTGGACAGGACGGACAGGATCATGCGGGAGATATACGGGAATCTGGGCCGGCCGGACGGAAAGTGATAGAGGGATTTTCAGGATATCCGATATACACCGGATGCTTAAAATAACAGCAAATTTTCGCTGTGTATGGGATACTGCAGGGATGTCCGAAATGCGGCCGAAGGGGCATATACAATGCACACGGAGAAATACGGGGAGAATATGGATGAGCGAGAAGCGCCAAAGATAAGCGTTATCATGAGCATATACAATCAATGGAACAGCGAATATCTGGATCAGGCGGTCATGTCCATTCTGAATCAGACTTTCGGAGATTTCGAATTCATCATTTATGATGACGGATCGGATCCTGCTGTCTGCGGACAGCTGGAGAAATACGGACAGCTTGATAACCGGATCGTGCTGATCCACAGCCCTGAGAATTGCGGACTGGCATATTCGCTGAATACCTGCATCAATGTAGCCAGGGGAAAATATCTTGCCAGAATGGACGATGACGATATCAGCGACCCGGAGCGGCTTGCCGTACAGTATGAATACATGGAAGCGCATCCGGAGATCGCTTATGTGGGCTGTAATGCCAGGCTGATCGATTCCGGTGGTGTGTGGGGACACCGGGTCATGTCTGAGTTCCCGATGAAGCATGCTTTTTTGCGTTATTCGCCGTTTATTCACCCCTCGGTCATGATACGGCGGAATATCTTCGATACACAGGAGGCGTACCGCTTTTCGAAAGATACATGGAGGTGCGAGGATTACGAATTGTTCATGAGACTGATGAGACTCGGTTATCGGGGAGCCAATATACAGCAGGAGCTGTTCAGTTACCGGGAGGATTCCAACTCGTACCGGAAGAGGAAATTCAGGTATCGTATGGATGAGATGAAGCTTAGATACCGGAATTTCAAGGAACTGGGTTTGCTGTATCCCATGGGATGGCTGTATGTGGTCAGGCCCTTGGCGGCGGCAGCCGTACCATCAAAACTGATTTATATGGCGAAGAAGCTGTACCACAGGCAGCCTCCGGTCATGGAAAGCGGGAGCGATCAGGAGGAGATTCTCGCTGTATCGGGAACGGCGTCTTCCATGTAAGGGATGTCCGCCGTATTTCCGTTTTCACAATCGTGCGGATGGATGTGCAGATGGATATTTTCAGCGTGTAAATGGTGACCCGATATGCATGCGGACAATGGTGTCAGTTAATATATGTTGTGTGAGCCATGATTTCCCAGAGCAGAGATATTTTATCCGGAAATTTCGGCGGATGAAATAGTACGGCTGATCGGGAAGTGCAGCACAGGATGGAGAGGAATATTTAGAATGCAGCAGAAATCAATTGGGGAGAAGATGATCAGAATTACCGTCGGTATTGTGGGACTGGTGGCAGTATTCTTTCTCGGAAAATGGATCAGTACGCAGATATACCACAGACCGGATGCGGAAACGGAAGTCCGATCAGAACCGGACGGCGCTTTACAGGCTGCCCAGGCAGCTCTCACGGAGGAAGAACTGGAAGCTTTGTTCCGCACCTTAAAGGAAACGGCGATTTCCGGACGATCAGGATCGGACACATCATCCGATCAGAATCCGGAGGCTTCCAACCCGAATCCGGAGGACAATAAAACGCAGGAAATCGGTCAGGACGTAGTTGATTTTGAGTATTTATGGACGGTGAACGAGGATATCATCGCATGGATCACCGTTCCGGGAACCAATATAGATTATCCCATTTTGCAGCATCCCTCGGATGACAGTTATTATCTGAACCACAATATAGACGGCTCCTATGGCTATCCCGGCTGTATTTATACGGAAAGCCTTAATTCTGCAGATTTCACGGATCCCAATACAGTGATCTACGGGCATAATCTGAAGGCAAAGACCATGTTTACGGAGCTGCATAAATTTGAGAGCAGGGACTTCTTTGACGAAAATGACGAGATCATTGTCTATCTGCCCGACAGGACACTGCATTACCGGATCTTTGCCGCCCATGTCTATGACGACAGGCATCTGCTGTACAGTTTTGATTTTTCGGATGAGGATGTATATGAGGAGTTTCTGCAGTCGATCTATGATATCCGTGACATAAATGCCAATATCAACCGGGATCTTACGGTGACATCACAGGACAGGATCATCACTCTGTCCACCTGTATGCCGAACAAGGCGGATGCGGAGAAAAGACTGTTGGTACATGCGGTTCTGGTGGAAGCTCCGTAAAGGAATCTCAGGCAGGCTGAAAGTGCCGATCGGCGGCGCGGTGCAGGGTATGAGGCAAAATCGGCGAAGCACAAGAATTATTTTATAAGATACGGGACTGCGTGGCAGGGAAAGGAAGCAGCTTCCGGCTTGGAGGTTGGCATATGGCTGGAATGAGAGACGGGAAGACCCGTCGGAAGCCGAATTACATAAAGAGAATTTTGATCGTGATCCTTGAGGTGGTGGTGTTGCTGGCGGTGCTGATCATCAGCGGATTTGTGATATCCCGCAGGCGGGGCCGGGAAGCGCTGCAGGATCATGCGATAGCCCTTCGCGATGTACTGCAGGTGGAAAGAATCTCTCTTCCCGTGCAGGCAGACGCCGGATGGGGTGAGTTGGATCTGGAGGAAGGTCAGGTTGCCTATCATGGCAAAGTGTACGAGTATAATGAGGAGCTGCTGACTTTTCTGTGCCTGGGTGTTGACAGCAGACAGGATATTCAGAAGGAAAAGGTTCCGGGAGAGGGAGGACAGGCGGATACCATCATCCTGGTGGTTCTGGATCAGAACGCCAAAACACTGAAGATCATTAATATTTCCAGGGATACCATGACCAGGGTTGCGTTTTATGACACCAACGGCCTGTATCTGCATGATGAGGAAGCGCAGCTTGCGCTGCAATATGCTTACGGGGACGGAGGGGAGAAGAGCTGCGAGCTTATGGAACAGGCTGTCTCAAATCTCTTTTACGGCATTCCCATCCATGGATATGCTGCCATTGATATCAGGGCAGTATCGGAACTCAACGATGCAGTGGGCGGCGTGGAGGTGACGGTGATCGAAGATCTGTCCCGTTTTACGCCGGATCTGGCACTGGGCAATACCCTGACACTGACCGGCAGACAGGCGCTGCACTATGTACAGGAGCGTCAGGTGGAAACCGAGGAACTGGGCGCAAACAATCTCAGGATCGAGAGGCAGAAGCAGTATCTTACGGCCTTCTTTGTCAAAGTAAAGGAAGGCACGAAGAAGGATATCACTCTTCCCATACAGCTTTTTAATAAGGCTTCCCGGCACATGGTCACCAGTTTTACCGCCGATCAGGCGGCATATCTAAGCACTGTTGTGCTGGACTGCAGCTTTGGAGACGAAGATATGATCTCTGTTCCGGGTACAGTGGAAAAAGAAGATGTGTATGAGGAATTCCATGTGGATGAACAGGCACTTTTTGACCTGATCATCAATGTGTTCTATCACGAAGCGGATATATCATAAGGTATTACTACCGGGCAGCCGGTCCTAATATATAGAAACCACCTAGAAATACGA
>JAIEKC010000567.1:0-3509 GCA_029064505.1 Acetatifactor sp. | reverse complement strand
ACAAAATATGAATTTTTCAAGGTACTATAGGAATAGGGGCAAATTTATTTATGGTTTTGACCCCAACATCATATTATTATAAATAAGGGTAACCCGATATAAGATATGAAAATGGATGGAAAGGCAGTGAGGCAATGTATAATCCGCAACTGGAGACATTTATCCGCGTGGCAGATGCCGGAAGTTTTAACAAGGCGGCAGAGCAGGCATATATTACACCTACGGCGGTTTTGAAACAGATCAATCTGCTGGAGGCAGATTTGGGAGTACAGCTCTTTGAAAGAACCCACAGAGGGCTTTCTCTGACGAAAGCAGGGAGCTCCCTGTATAAAGACACAAAATACCTTATCCAGTATTGTAAGGATTCTGTGGTACGGGCGAAAAATGCCATGCAGGAAAATGCGGATATCATCCGTATCGGCACGTCGCCCATGACGCCTGCGCAGGTTCTGGTAGAACTCTGGCCACAGATACATGCCCTGTGCCCGGAGATCAAATTTAAACTGGTTCCCTTTGAAAACACCCCGGAAAATGCAAGGGAAATACTGAAGAACCTTGGACAGAATATTGATGTGGTGGCAGGAATTTTTGATGAGACGATGCTGAACCTCCGTCAGTGCGCGGGTTTTGCGCTTTTCGACCAGCCTCTGTGTTGTGCGGTTTCCATCCATCATCATCTGGCGGACCAGACAAAGCTGACGGTACAGGATTTATATGGGGAGAATCTGCTGCTGATGCACCGCGACTGGAGTCATTATGTGGACATACTCCGGGATGATATCTGGCAGAACCACAGTCAGATTCATATTGTAGATTTTGATTTTTACAGTGTGGATGTGTTTAACCGCTGCGAAAACGGAAACGACGTGTTGGTAGCGGTTCCTGTGTGGGACAATGTGCATCCCTTACTGAAGGTGATTCCCGTGGAGTGGGATTATTCCATTCCCTATGGCTTGTTGCATTCCCCGAAACCGTCGGAAACCGTAAAGAAATTCTTATCGGCGTTGCAGAAAGTGTTGTGAAAAGTCATAACCTCAAGGTATAAACTGATGAACCAATCGAGACTTCTTAGGAGGTCTCGTTTTTTTTATACTATAAAATGAAGAGGGAGAGGTGTGACCATGAACAACTTTATTTACGAAAATTCTACAAAAACGTATTTTGGAAAAGGATGTGTCAAAGAATATTTGACATGCCTGATCAGGCATTATGGGAAAAAGGTCATGTTTGCCTACGGCGGGGATTCCATCACGGGAAACGGCATTTATGATGAAATCATGGAGAGCCTTGCAAAAGCGGAAAAGAATGTGATTGAATTTTCTGGCATCTGTGAAAATCCGACTTACGAAAAAGTGCTGGAGGGAGCGAAGCTGGCAAAGGAAAATGAAATAGATTTTATTCTTGCCGTTGGGGGTGGAAGCGTGATGGACTGCTGTAAAGCCGTTTCTATGGCAGCGGTTTATGACGGGGATGTGTGGAATGATTTCTTCGCGAGACATGGTTTTATGGAGTTTGATCCGGTTCCGCTGGGCGCTGTTGTGACGGAAACGGAAACCGGGAGCGAGATGAACGGTAGGGCAGTTATCACAAACGAGGCGTTGAAAATCCGAACGGGGCGGGACTATTCCAAGTGTAATCCGCGGTTTGCGCTGATTGATCCGGCATATAGCTACTGTGTTCCCCAAAGGCAGATGGTATCGGACGGCTTTGACACGCTGTCCCATATCATGGAAATTTATTTTAGTAAACCCGATGAGGACAATGTCTCCGATGACATGGCGGAGGCGCTGATGAAAAACGTCATCCAGAACTTAAGGGCGGCTATTGTAAATCCGAAGGATTATACAGCCAGAAGCAATTTGATCTGGGATGCGGCAATGGCGGACAACGGTATTTTGAAATTGGGGAAACAGGCGGATTTCCAGTGTCAGCAGATGGAATACCAGCTTGCGGCGTATACGAACTGTAATCAGGGGGAGGGACTTGCGGTTCTGCATCCTGTTTACTGCCGCCACATATACAGAAACGGCAGCCGCAAGTTCAGGAGATTTGCCGTTAATGTGTGGGGCATTTCGGATTCTGGAAAGACCGAGGAAGAAACCGCGCATGAAGGCGTGGAGGCGCTGGCTGATTTTATTAAGGAAGTGGGTCTTCCTGTTTCGCTTCGTGATTTAGGCGCAGACGAGAATACGGATTTGAAGCAGATTGCGGATTCCTGCATTCTTTCCGGCGGCAGCTATAAACAGATGACGCACAGGGAAATCCATGAAATTTTTCAGGAATGCTATTAAAACAATCTTGTAATAGAACGGAAAAAAGATACGGGAGGAGAGGCGGAATGAAGAAAAAAGTGATGCTGGCTGCATGTATGATCCTAAGCATGACGCTTGGCGCCTGTGGAAGGACGGCGGATGCAATCCCCATGGAAACAGAGGGCGCACAGGAAGAACAGCCGGGGAGTATGGAAGAGGATATTGTGGTGGCAGAGGAAGAGGAACAGGAACAGCCGGAGGAGGAAGCAGGCATAACAGAAAGTGGGACGGATCAAGAATCCCGCGTCCTGATTGCCTATTTTTCTCAGCCGACGGATGTGGATACTTCCGACCTGGATGCGGTCTCCAGCGCAAGCGTTGTCGTGCGGGATGATGCGGCGGCAGGCAGTACAACGGAGTATGTCGCGAAGCTGATTCAGGAGACGGTAGGAGGCGATTTGTTCCGCATTGAGACGGTGGACGAATATCCGTCCGATTATGATGAACTGGTTGCGCTGGCAAGAGAGGAAAAGGAAGAAGGTGCCCGACCTGAACTTTCAGGGCATATAGAGAATCCGGAGCGGTATGATACGATTATTCTGGGTTATCCAAGCTGGATCATGGATATGCCCATGCCGGTTTATTCTTTTCTGGAAGAGTATGATTTCGGAGCCAAAACAATTGTTCCTTTTGTGACCCATGGCGGCAGCGGGTTTGGAAGTACAAGAGACGCTATTTCCGAACTGCAGCCGGGAGCGTTTGTCAGCGACAACGGTCTTTCGGTCGCAAGGGACGATTTGGCGGAAATGGAAGATGAGATCAGGCAGTGGGCGGAAAGCCTTCACCTTAATGCGGAGGATCCGATGCCGGAAAGCAGCAGCGATACGGTGTCGGGAGCCATTGCCGATTCGCGAAACCAGCAGACGCTGTACTTGTGGGAAGAAAACAACATGCCAACAATAACGGAGTATACGGAGAACAACGGATACTATGCCGATGATCCGGATTTTCGCCCATATATGGTGACATTTCCCGTGCCGGAGGGGACGGAGGTGAAAGGCGCTGTTCTGGTCTGCGCCGGGGGAGCGTTCCAGTTTCGGTCCGACCAGAATGAGGGAACGCCGGTAGCGCAGGCATTGAGCGAATCAGGCTATCAGAGTTTCGTGGTCAATTACCGTCTGCAGCCTTATACACAGGAAGAGGGGGCGTTGGATTTGGCAAGGGCAGTGCGCTTCGTGCGACAAAACGCGGATGTGT
>JAIEKC010000566.1:0-3809 GCA_029064505.1 Acetatifactor sp. | reverse complement strand
TGCGCCTCTTGATGACTGTACAGAGGCGTCCCGCAGCGGGGGCAATATGGGACAATGTTAAATCCTTTATAGAGCAGCCCCTTATCCCAGATGGTCTTTAAAGCCCACCACTCTGACTCGATAAAATTGTCGTCATAAGTAACATAAGGATCCTCCATATCGGCCCAGAAACCCACGGTATCGGAGAACTCCTCCCACATTCCCTTATATTTCCAGACACTCTCCTTACATTTATCGATAAAGGGTGCCAGACCGTACCCCTCGATCTGTTCCTTGCCGTCCAGTCCCAAAAGCTTCTCCACTTCCAGCTCCACAGGAAGTCCATGGGTATCCCAACCGGCTTTCCGGGGCACCATATATCCCTTCATGGTGCGGTATCTGGGGATCATATCCTTGATGGTACGTGTCTCCACATGACCGATATGAGGCATGCCGTTAGCGGTGGGCGGTCCGTCATAGAAGGTATAGGTCGGCCCGTCCTTCCTGCTGTCAATACTCTTCCGGAAGATATGATTATCCGCCCAGAATTTCTCGATCGCTCTTTCCCTCTCCACAAAGTTTAAGTTACTGTCAACCTGTCTGTACATTTTACCTTTCCTTTCTTTGACTCTCTTTATAATTTATCCTTCCGTCAGCTTGCTGACATTTTTCATTTGGATGCCCGCATGCACAGAAAAACCCCGCCCTGTAAAAGGACGAGGTTCATGACTTCGCTACCACCTGTTACATCATACGCTTCCGTCCGGAACATTCCCCGGAAGACTTTTGAAAGGTCTCCCCGGCGTTCTTTCGTGAAGTTATATGGTATCCCTTAACGCGGGAAGATCGTCCGGAACTACCGGGACTGACCCGACGACCGACTCCTGTCTCATCGCACTGTCCGTTCCTTTGGCCCTGGCTGCTCGAAAGTGATCTTCACCGTATCCTTACTCGCACCGGTCTCCCACCATCACCGGCTCGCTTTGTCTTTCCGGATGCGGCTACTCTCTCCGTCATCGCATTTCTGTTCTCTTGAAATTATTTTCGGTACGCAATGCTCCCGATCCGCATCAACTCCGTGCGGATCATTTCGCAACGGTTCTGTTGCGTTATTTCCATACCATTTTTATACCATTTCTATACCGGATATTATAGTATCTGACTTTTTCACTTGTCAAGTGATAATTCCGTTACCGGTCGCCATTGGATTCCCGGATCAGCACCGCATTCACGATCCGGCACATATTTGCAAACAACTGTATTGCCAGTTTCGGAAAAGATATACGGTTCCTGCACGCCTCCAGGGCGATCATCCCGAATATGCCGCCATCCCCGTCCCTCAGCAGAAACTGCATACAGCTCAACGCACCGTTTTTCTTCAGCACACTGTAGGCGCGGCTCTGGGAATATTCCATAAAATTCGTATTGGTGCAGATCATCAGGTCGTCATGAAACAGACTGAGGTAATCCTCATCCTCAAAGACCTGATACTCATCCTCTTCCCAAGCTTCCTCCGCCGGATAACGGGCAATGATATTCCTTTCCGCACCCCAGAATACCATGATCCTGTCAATCATCATCGTGCGTGCCAGCTGCCCCAAAAGCGCCGGCAGGCATCCTCTTCCTTCTAAGACCATCTCCGCCAGAAGCTTATTGATCTGCCCCATATCCTTTTCGGTATAGAAGCTGTCGCGGATCTCCGTCATATCGGCGGAAGTATCCGTCATGTGAAACCGGCCGTGCTTCTGTACGTCATATACAACGAAACGGTTTCTTCCCTTTTGCTTTGCTATATAAAGCGCCTTATCCGCAATGCGGAACAGTTCATTATAATCGTTGGAGGCTACACCGCACCGGGCAGCACCGATGGAGCAGGACAGCCTGTTTTCCCCCACACGCTCCGGAAACAACATTCTTATATTCGCTTTGATACTCCGCAGATAGCTTCTCAAACCGGGTGCGTCCCCGTAATCTTTCAGGATGACCAGAAACTCGTCTCCGCCGATGCGTCCGACCATTCCGCTGCCGCCCACCACATTTTTCATAACATCGGCGGCCGCCCTGATGACCTGATCGCCAAAGAGATGCCCGTAGGTGTCATTGACATTTTTAAAATAATCGAGATCCACAATGGCAACCGCAGTCTGACTGCCGGGCTTTACATTTTTCAGGGCGTATTCCGTGATGGACTTTTTATTCAGAGTCTTGGTCAGGGCATCCACGAAGGTTCCCTCCAGATAATCGTGCACCTCTTCACCGGTCTTAACACTGACTACGGCCCAGACCCCCAACACCAGCTTCTTCTCCCGATATTCCCTGGGGATCATCTGTATCTTATAGCCATCCATATTGTCGCCATAAGAAAGGATCTTGCCGGAAAATACGAACGACTGCTCACTGTTAGCCCTTGTCAGCGTATCGCAGAAACTTTCAAAGACTGCCACATCCTTATCCGCCACATAATGTTTTTCCACCATCTCCCGCCGCCATTCCCGGAGCGGCTGGTCGCAGATATCCACCATCTGGCTGTAGTCCATCCAGAACAGGTGAAATCTGTCATCATCAGGCGAGTATAAAAAATACGCCTTGCCGTTAAGCGTCAGATAATCCTCGAAGATCGTCAGCTTTCTCTTAAGCTCTTCCATCTCCCTCTCTTGGCTGCCGACTCTCCGCAGTTCCAGATACACAAAATCCGAATTCTCGTATTTGCGCAGGATCACAATATATTTCTCATATTCCCCCTGCTGATTCTGTATTTGTATGCATTCGTCAATCTCTTTATCGGTAGGCAGTTCCCTGCATTTTTTCACAGCGCCCTGCAAACGTTCCAGATCTTCCTCTCTGACGATCTTATAAAGGGAGGAATACTGGCGCTCACCCAAAAAACGAAACATGGAACCATTTGCCTCATGCAAAGTCAATGAAAAAGTAAACTTTGCCGCAGGATATATTGATGCATTGACATTCAATCCACTCAAGTTCTACTCAGCCTCCACTTTTTTGAGCTTAGAACGTGTCAGAAAAATGCTTTCCCCGGAGTAAGCGTCACTCTTTGCGGAATGCAGGCCTCAATCCGTAAGGCGCAGCGAGGCTACGGTGACCACATTGGGACGCAGCAGGCCGCAAAGCGGGGCGTGCGGACCGGGAGAATGATTTTTCAAACACGCTTCGGGAACAGTTCCTCATTTTTCCATATAGATAGCTTATCAAAAAATGTCAAAAAAGTAAAGGACAGTTGCCATACAAATTCATGATCCGATCATAACAGGTTGCGGACCGCTCCGTTCGCTGCAGCAGATGCACCCAAACTGCAAAGGTCATTCGTCACAGCGCGTATACTTTTTGGGTTTATCATACAAAAAATCATCAACCGCAAAATCGGACAGATGGAGCTATTGCTCCATCTGCCTTCCCAGAAAACCTGCCGCGGAAAGCAGAAGCTTCTGTTCCACCTCTCCCATGCGGCTCTTATTATCGTTCTGCAGTAATACTACGCTTCCTATCACATCACCCTCACAGAGAATGGGTGTGATAGCCTCGTGCTGATAATCGTTGGAAGCTTCCTCACAGATCGTGATGAAATTTCTGTCCCCTTTGGTAGCCATGAGTGTCTCCCGATTATGCACCTTCTCATCCAGCTGCTTGCTCACAGACTTGTTCACCATCTGTTTATAGCCGCCTGCCGCTGCAATGAACTGATCTCTATCCGCGATCAGCGCCGCATGCCCCGACACCTGCGCCAGGCTCTCCGCATACTGCTTTGCAAAGGTGGTCATCTCACCGATGGGAGAATACTTTTTCAGAATGACCTGTCCCTCCTTGTCCGTGTA
>JAIEKC010000565.1:0-14667 GCA_029064505.1 Acetatifactor sp. | reverse complement strand
ACATTATATCAGACGTAAGGTATCTATGCAAATGTCATCTTTTTGCTGATTTTATGCGGTTTTCATGATTCTGCTTGTAGCTATAAAAATGATTGTAGAGTAAAAAATAATCGGGAACTCAGGATTATCTTGAACATCTGTCTGTCTTTTTGTATAATGATAACTAATAAAGAAGGAGGTAAGCTGCGGTGGAATCTGGCACCTCAGCAAACAGCAAAATGGGAAAAAGCAAAACATATTCTTACGATTATGACGAGTACGAAAGCGGTAAAAATGCAGGGACCATGGCGGAGGATATTCTGGCGGATCCGGAATTCTCTGATCTGGAGGAGCTTATTATCGGCGGATGGGGAGGCGAATATGAGGACGATTGTCAGCCGATCCTGGATGCCATCGCCGATAATCCCGACCGATTCAGCCATATCACCAAGTTGTTTGTAGGCGATATGGATTTCGAGGTATGTGAGGTTTCCTGGATCATGCAGGGAAATTACAGCCGTATCTGGAAGGCTATGCCTCAGTTGAAGGAGCTGACCATAAAGGGCAGTATGGAATTGACACTGGGGGAGATCGAGCATGAAAATCTGGAGTCATTGACCATTATCTGCGGTGGTCTGGGAGCGGATGTGATAAAGGAGATTACGAAAGCGAAGCTGCCCAACCTGAAAAAGTTACTTCTCTATATCGGTGTTGAAGATTATGGCTTTGACGGCAATGCGGATACTGTCAGGGAGATGCTTGCCGATTCTGATTATCCCGGACTTACCTATCTTGGAATCGTGGACAGTGAGATCCAAGACGAACTGACAGAGGTGGTACTGGAGAGTAAGTACATCCGCCAGATTGAGACTCTGGATCTGTCCTGCGGCACACTGACAGACAAAGGCGCCAACCTGTTGTTGGAGAAGCTGCCGGAGCTTTCCAATATCAGGAAGCTGGATGTACATCATCATTATCTGTCAAATGAAATGATGGAAAAGTTGGGAAAGCTGTCCCTTGATGTTGACATGTCCGAGCAGGAAAAACCAGATGAATGGGACGGGAAATTATGGTACAACGCGATGCTGACGGAGTAAGAGGGATCATCCTGATCGGTTCGGAGGGAAGAGAAAGCCGGGCAGGTGATGAAGCCCCGGAGGGAAGAACCGTTCAGGCAGGCAATAAAGATCCGGAGGGAAGAGAAAGCCGGGCAGGTGATGAAGTTTCGAAGGAAAGAACCGGCAGGGAAAGAGATATGGTCCCGGAAGAAAGAAACCATTCGGAACGCGGCGGAAGAGCGGAAGGCCGCAAAAGCTTCGAGGGCAGCAAAAGAAGATTTTATTTTGAGAGGGCTGCCGCTGAAGCCGGTATCAGCATCTCTTACTATGACTGGAAGGACTTCCCGTTTCCGGAAGGATTGCCCAATATCGGAAACAGCATTGTGAAGATAGATGCACCGGAATGGAAGAGCAGCCGGCTGAAAGATCTGGATGAGCTTACAGGCAGGTACAGGGAGCAGCTGCGCCTGCTCTCCCGGATGCCTTTCGGAGCGTTCTTTAATCATCCCGGCGATATCGCGGAAGTACTCGACAAGCGGAAGTGCAAGAAAAGGCTTGCCGAAAACGGTGTTGCTGTGACGGAGATGTATGGGGAAAAATTTTCCGGCAGAGAAGAGCTCCTTGACTTTATGAGGGAAAACAGGATTTACCAGATTTTTTTAAAACCCCTGAGAGGATCGGGAGCGGCAGGGGTGACGGCGCTTCGGTTTTCCCCGGTAAAGGGGAAAGTTGTCCTTTACACCTGTGCGGCGCTCCTCCAGGGTGAGCTTGTCAACACAAAAAGGCTGTACAGGCTTGAGGATGAGGATGCGGCGGCGCTTTTGGATCCGCTTCTGGAATTAGACTGTGTGGTGGAAAAGTGGCACAGGAAGGCTGCATTTCAGGAGTATTGCTATGATCTCCGTGTCATAGTGCAGGACGGGCAGGTGGATTATATTTTGCCCCGACTGTCCAGGGGGCCAATCACCAATCTGCATCTGAACAACCATTCCATGGAGTTTGAAAGATTAAATCTGGACGGGACTGTAACCGATAGTATTATGGAACTCTGTATTCGGGCAGCAGGGTGTTATCCCGGATTAAAGAGTATCGGGATGGATGTGCTTTTGGAGAAGGAGAGCAGGAAGCCCTATATTATTGAGATGAATGCCCAGGGAGATCTTCTTCACAGGGATGTCTATCATGAAAACAATATTTACAAGCGGCAGATAGAGATCATGCGGAATATGTATATCCGGAGTGATTCCGCAGAATCTTTTTGTTTTGGCAAGACGTTTTGAACGAATACAATGAGGGCGGTACGGAGGCGCGGTGATCAGTACAGGATGCCTGTATGGCACCGTTTATGTATCCTGCCTGTTTGCTCTGAAAAGCGTAAGCTGCATTAGAGCGTGTTTAAAAATACTTTTTCCGGGGCGTGCGCCACACATTGCGGGATACAAGACCCATTTGAGAGACGAAGTGGGGCATTGCACGCCAAATGGGGGCACAGCAGGCCGCGAAGTGTGGCGTGCGGACTGGGTATGATTTTCGAACATGTTTTAAGGATATTGGCGTTGATTGTGTTTGAAGATTTGATTCGGCAGATTTTTAGAAGGAGTGATGGAAAATGACAGGTGAAGTACCGTTTGCGGCATTCCGGTCCGGCATGGATCAGAAGAAATGCTCGGTTGATATGACGCAGGTTGTGGGGAACTGTGATATTTTGTTTGTGTGCCTTGACACATTGAGATACGATGCTGCCATAGAGGAAGAGAGAAGCGGCGGCACTCCCGTTTTGAACAGGTATGGCGCTTGGGAGAAGCGGCAGGCCCCGGGGAACTTTACATATCCTTCTCACCACGCCATTTTTTCAGGCTTTCTCCCTGCGAAGGAGGAGGCGAAAAATATCGCGGAACAGGAGATGCTTTTCTTTCCCAAAAGCATGGGAATGGGCAATAAGGTTCCCGAAGGCGCCTATGGCTTTGACAGCAGCAATCTGGTGCAGGGACTTCATAACGACGGCTATGATACATGGTGTGTGGGCGGTGTGGCCTTTTTTGACAAGCGCACGGATATGGGTAAGGTATTTCCTTCTTTTTTTGAAAAGAGTTACTGGAACCCGTCCTTTGCCTGTCCGGTAAAGGACAGTACGAAAAACCAGGTGGATTTTATCATAAGCAGGCTGGACAAAAAGGAGGATGATCGGAAGATATTCCTTTATTTGAATGTCTGCTCCATTCATTATCCCAATTATTTCTATCTGGAAAACGAAAAGAATGACAGCCTGGAAACTCATCGGGCGGCACTGCGGTATACGGACGGTGAGCTGGGCAGGCTTTTTGAGCATTGGAAGAGCAGGAGGGGCGAAACCTTTGTGGTATGCTTTTCCGATCACGGAACCTGTTACAGTGAGGACGGATATGTCTTCCATGGCGTGAATCATCCAATGGTCAATACGGTGCCGTATAAGCATTTTTTTCTTTAGTATCTGTAAATGATTCCGCTTCTGACCGGATTGGATAACCGATTCCGTCAGGCAATTGGACTGGGGAAATTTCCGCCCGTGCGGTCGGACGCTTCAAAGGAGCCTCCAAGCTGACTCCCACATTCGCAAAATTTGTGCTTACGCGCTATTGCGTCTGCCTGCACATCCGCATTTTGATCATTTTGAGGTGGGTTGCTGATCCAACAGCCCGCCTGTATGGCAATGATTGCATGGGGCAGACCATTGGATTACAATCGCACAGGTGCCGATATTTTTAGATTCCGAAATGGATACCGATATAGGGGCAGGTATGAACAGATATATTCAATATATGTACAGCTATCCGCACAAGACGGCTTACAGGGCGTTAGAGAATGTCAATTTAAGAGACTACTTTCATAATCTGGAGGGTGAAGGACACAGTTTATATCTTCACCTTCCCTTTTGTGAAAGCAAATGCGGTTACTGTAATCTGTTTTCGGTTACAGGCTGCAGCCGGATTCAGACGGAGGATTATATTGCTGCGGTATCGCGCCAGATAAGTCAATATCGGGAAATGATGCCCCAAGGCACATCCTTTGGTGATCTTACCGTCGGCGGCGGTACGCCTTTGCTGTTGGAAAGCAGGCAGATAGTGCGTATTTTCGAAGCTGTGAAAAAGAATCTGCCAATCGGTGACGATTGCAGGATCATCATAGAAACGGCTCCCAACCAGACCGATAAAGAGAAAGCGGAGCTGCTGAAAGAGCTTGGGGTGACACGGGTCAGTATGGGGATCCAGAGCTTTGACAACCGGGAACTTCGATGGCTGGGAAGAAGCCATGACCGGGAACGTGCCATGGAAGCCGCGGAACTTCTGGCAGATACAGGGTTTGAATGTGTCAATTTTGACTTTATTTACGGATTGCCTGATCAGACGGCGGAAAGCCTGGAGCACTCTTTGAGGACGGCGCTTTCCTTTTCACCGGACGAAATATTTCTTTATCCGCTCTATATAAAGCATGGCGTCAGACTGGAGCGGGAAGGAAGAGGAGAGCTGTTGGATTCCGATCACATGTATGCTTTGTATCAGTGCGGCTCGGCATATTTGCGGGATAAGGGATATGAACAGATCTCCATGAGACGTTTTCTGAAAAAGGGGAATAGGAGGACGATTTCATCAGACGATCTGCTCCCGGAATTCAGCGAGTGCGGATTAAAGAGCGCGCTGTCCCTGGGCTGCGGCGGAAGAAGCTACCTGGGGAGGCTCCATACCTGTACACCCTACCGGACAACAAGAAATGCCGCGATGGAGGAAATTGCGCGCTATCAGCAGACGGAGGATTTCTCTTCTGTGTCAAACGGGATACTGCTTTCGGATGAGGAACTTAGGAGGCGATATGTGATAAAGCATTTACTGATCCTTCCCGGAATATCCAGGCAGGCGTATCAAAAGGCTTTTCAGGCAGACGTTTTAGAAGATTTCCCCATCCTGAAAGATTGGATCAGGCAGGGATGGGTGGAAGAGCGCTGCTGCTGTGACCATATCGGCCTGACTACAGAAGGATTAGGCCTTTCCGACTATATAGGTCCCCAGCTGATCTCAGAGGATATCAGGGGGAAAATGCTGGAATGGGAGAGGGCAAATGCATAAGAGGACGATCCTTTACAGGGGAAATCTGAAAAGCTGTAATTACAGCTGCTCCTACTGTCCCTTTGCAAAGCATAGGGCATTGGCGTCGGAGATGGAGAGAGACCGGCAGAATTTTGCATGGTTCTGTGACAGTATTGTGAAAAGGGCACAGGATTTTTCCATCGGGGCGGTTTTCGTTACGCCATACGGCGAAGCCTCCATACACCGTTGGTACTGGGAGGGTCTTTCGCGTCTGGCAGAGCTTCCGGAGATTGACAGAGTGGGATTGCAGACGAATCTCAGCTTTTCTGTGGAAGAGTGTCTGAACGTGTTTGATTCTTTCGGGAGAGAGTATCAGGAAGAAGATTCTTTTGCAGATACTCATCGGAAGATCGATTCGCCTGTAAAGGAGCCTTCAGAGACGGATCATTAAAGGACTTGTTTTGTAGAGGCTGATCATGAAGGGACTGGCTCGAAGGAGGCTGATCATGAAAGGACTGGTTCGGTAGAGGCTGATCTTGGAGGGATTGACCCGGAAAGAGCTGATCATGAGAAGGAGATTTTTCTCCGGGAGAAATTGTCTAAGGGGGAGCTTCTGAAAGAGAAAAGAGCAAAACTTTCTGTCTGGGCGACCTTTCATCCCGAGATGACAACGGTGGATGCGTTTGTCTCCAAATGCCACAGCCTGATCGAAAACAATATTCTGGTATGTGCCGGGGCAGTGGGAGCCCCTGATAATATACAGATATTACGGGAATTGAGGGAAAAGCTTTCCCCGGCAGTATATTTATGGATCAATAGAATGGATGGTCTGAAAAGGAATTACAGTCCGGAGGAAACGGAAGCCTTTGTGCAGATCGATCCCTTTTTTGAATATGAACTCAGGAATCCGGAGGCTGCCGTACATATGTGCACGGACCGGTGCTTTGTGGAGGCCGACGGGAGAATACACACCTGTAATATAAGCAGGACAAAAGCAGCGAACTGGTACGATGGCGGTGAGGAAGAAATATTTGAACCTGTGTGCAGCAGAAAGAGATGCAGCTGTTACCTTGCCTATGGCGGAAGAGCTGATTTTGCGCCGAAAAATGTGTTTGGAGAATATCCCGTTTTCAGAGTTCCCCGAAAGTTCAGGGCGGTCTTTTTTGATCTGGACGGAACATTGATCCCGGCGTGCAGGAAAGCGGGGGGCACAAGCAAGGAACCGTATGGAGGAGCCATTGAACCCGGTATTGGACGCAGCGGGCCTGGCAATCCGGGCGGGACACCGGATGTCATATGTAAAAGATCAGATATCCTATGTACGGGATTCGGAATGTCCGCCGGGAACCGGCGCGGATCAGAACTGTCGGATGAGGTTCGCGGAAGGCTGACTGCATTAAGGGAAGTATGCCCGGTTTTTCTTGCCACATCCATGCCGGAGTCAGCTGTGAAGAGAAGATTAAGGGGCGATATGGATCTGTTTCAGGGATTTATCTTTGCATCAGGCGGATATCTGCGTCTGAAAGAAAAAGAGAGATGCAGGGAAAAGGTTTATCCCATAGATGTCAGCGGTCTGTCGGAAGTGATAAGAACCGGAGAGAGTATAAAGGCGAAATGCGTGGTCTCTGCCAAAAACGGAGCGGCATATAAGATAACCTTTGTGAAAAGCCGCCACAATATTTGGAAGGCTGCGGAGTGCGGCAGGATCGCGGAGCTTCTGAAAAAGTCGGACTGCCGCTTCTTTACCGAAGGGAACTGCCTGGAAATCGTAAGGAAAGGGCGGGACAAGGGAACCGGTATTGCGGAAATATGCGGCTGGATCGGAATCCCCGCAGAAGATGTCCTGGCCGTGGGCAATGATAGGGAAGACGCCGCCATGGAGAGGGTCTGCGGGGGATATATAAATGTGGGATAACAGATTGCCTCCATTCCCGCGGGCAAACGATAACTTTGGAAATGTGAAAAGGCCCGGACAGGAAGAGTGGAAAGATGGCAAGTGAAGCCAACGCCGCAATCGGAAACCCAAAGCGTGATTAACCGCAGTTTGTCCGCATGCATTTTGCCAGGAATCGGTATCTTTTTTCCGGATAAGATCCGCAGATCCGGGCGATTTCCCGTGCCACGGATCCTGCTGTGGCATATGCGTCATATGAGGCGTCACATAATCTGTGAAATTCTATCACCGGTGTGTCTGTCAGGTCGCTTATTTCCCTGTAGGCATCCAGGCATTGATTCCACAATTGCCGGGAACAGTCATCGGTGTCATCTCTGTCGGAATGAGCGGCGGGAGTGAGCAATACAGGATAGGCCAGACGTTCCCTGCACTCAATGATATAACGGGCCAATTGGCGTCTGCAGCTTCCGCCGGGTGCCCAGTCTTCTGCCGTCTGCCCCCCGGGAGCAAATTGGAGAAAGTAAAAATCGCCCGGCCTGCCGTATTCATGGATCGCAGCATAGTATCCTGCTTTCCGAAAGGATTCCATGGTAAGTCCTGAACGGGAACAGTCGGATACGGCAATCCTCTGATCCGTATATGCGTTCAGCATTTGCTCCCACCTGGCAGGGGAGCTTTTTTCTGTATGAAAAGAGGAGTGCGTGGTGGGCTGACCGGCTCCGGGAGTGGAACCCGTTGTGATCCTGCTGTCTGCTGCTGTCGTGATCCCGTTGGCCGGTTCTGACACAGCGCCACTGTCTGCTGCTGTGCTGCTGTCGGCGGATCCGGCTATGTAAATGGTCGGACAGGATATTTCGCTGACGGACAGGCTGCTGAGACAGTCCGTTTCCGCTGTTACGGTAACGGTTATCTCCCTGTTCTGACACACACGGTTACAGCCTTCAGGTACGCTGTTTCCCACATGCACCACGGTGACATGCCTGAAGACTCCGGCAGGCACACTTCCTGTGAATATAAGGCTTCCGGAGCCCGTGCAGACGGATACTCTTTCCAGAGGGCGTTCTGCTGTGAGAACCATTGTGAGCTTATATTTGCCCGGACGGGGAACTTCTATCGTAAAGGATCTTCCCGCCGTATAGCAGCTGCCGGGATACCGGTGAAACAGAAAATTATGACGATACATATCGTGCCTCCAAAATTGCCTCCCAATTACGGGAATTGGGAGGCATACGCTCATTCTCGGAAGATAGTATACTGTGTTACTGCAGCTTTGTGGTGTAGCCGTTTTCATAGGCTTCGCGTCTCTCGTCGATGACCTGCTGATAACCCGCTTCCAGGTATTTGGCACTGAGCTCTTCATACAGTGCGTCAAACTGATCGGGAGGGCATGTCACAAGCTGGTCTCTGTACTCGGCATACAGTTCGCATAAGGTTTGCTGAAGCTCGGAAGAGGACTTGATTATCACTGCGAATTTACAGTCGGAATTCGCATATCCTGCATTATAGACCTCAAGCTGACCGTTGTAGTTGTCGATAATGGCCTGCGTATAGTCCACAGGAAGTCCGGCAGGCGCTACAGCGGCCATATCCGCTTCCATGCTGCCGAGGCTCCTTGACTCGACCGTCACACACCAGTAGTCCTTGCTGTTGCTGAAGCCCTGTGTATATTCGGGATCTGCTTCCGTCAGGGATACGGGATTACCGTCTTCGCCATACTCAAAGTTCTTACCCTCAACGCCCCACTGCATGGTGAACAGCACATCTTTCTGCGTCATCCACTCCATGTACATCATAGCGGCTTTGATTTCATCCTCGGTTGCCTGGGAAGAGAAACCGATCATCATGCCGAAGGGATCCCAGGGACGGAAGGTATTTACGGAGCCGTACTTTTCGTCGATCACCAGTCCGGGTGTTCCCTGGATACCGATCTTTCCGTCAGGATTCTGCTCGTAGAATGCGGTCAGGAAGTCAACGTTGGCGGAGGTATAGCCCCAGAGCTGGAAAGAATTACCGCTGACGAAATCTGCCTTGTTGGTCTCCGTGTCGCGAACGTAATATTCAGGGTTGAGGAAGCCCAGATTATACTTCTCATTTTCTCTCTGCAGGTACTTTCTGTTAGCCTCGCTGCTCAGAGCGGGGATCTGATAGTCGCCGTACATTACCCATTCCAGCTCGTCCTGGGGATAGGTCCTGAAAGAATAATTCTGATCGGAACCTACACCGTTGATCATTTCGCCCCCCAGAGGATGTTCGCAGTACCCCTCGTCGATCAGCTTCTGATAGATTTCTTTCTGCTCATCCCAGGTTGCGGGCCACTCTTTATAGCCCAGTTCCTCCAGCCAGTCCTGGCGGTACCAGGTGAGGGAGGTATAGGTAGAGTTAAAATAAGGTCTTTCTGCCAATACGAAATAACGGGATCCGTTCAGTTCGGTGTACTTGAGCTGATCCAGTTCCACCATTCTCTCATAATAGGTGGGTGCGATCTGTGCAAACTGGTCCAGGTCATACTCGACCAGATATCCTTTGTCACCCCACTCGGCAAGCTTGTCAAAATCGTACTCCATCAGGATCGTGGGAAGCTCGCCCACGGTAGCCAGCATATTGTAGCTGGTAAGTACGTCGGTACGGGTGATGGGCTCGAATGTAACGGTAATGTTGTAGGGATCACCGAAATTTTCCTGAATCCATTTGGTCCAGTAATTGTTGGTCACATCCGGAACGCCTGCGGCGCCTCTGTCATATACAGGGATTGTCAGAGTCACGTTCTCGGCAAAGGCTTCCCAGCCTTCCACACCGGCAGGCGCATTTTCTCCGCCTGCTGCGCTGCCGGTATCACTGCCTGCAGAGGCGGGATCGGAAGCGGCATCGGAAGAGTCTGTTGTGGATCCTGCGTTGTTTGTTTCAGCCGCGTTATCACCGCAGCCGGTCAAAGAGCCCGTCACCATAATGGCTGTGAGAGCAGCGGCAAGCAGCCTTTGAAGATACTTCTTCTTCATAAATCTTTCCTCCATTCTGAAATTTGCTTTATAATCCACCTGGAAATACAGGAGATTACCGTACCTTAAAATTGTTTCTGCTTATAATTGTGTTAATGCGAAAATACTCAGCCTTTCACCGCTCCGGCCATGGCACTCTTTACGAAATACTTCTGTACGAAGGGGTAAATACAGATGATGGGCAGAGTGACAAACATAATGAATGCCGCCTGTAACACCTCCGGTGTGCTGGTTACGGCAGCAGCTTCGGACAGAGTGACACTCTGAGCCTCCGAAGCGGAGGACACCATCTGGTAAAGCTTGTATTGTGCCATTTTCAGGTTCTCGGATTTTATGTAATACATATTGTCTGCATAGGCATTCCAGCGTCCCACCGCATAAAACAGTGACAAGGTGGCAATGATGGGCTTGGACAGCGGTATGACGATCTTGAAGAGGATCTGGAAATTACTGGCGCCATCCAGAAACGCAGACTCTTCCAGACTGTCCGGTATGCTGGACTGGAAGAAGGTCTTCATGATGAGCATGTTGTAGGGAGAGTAGATCAGAGGCCAGATCAGCACCCACATGGTGTCATACAGTTTCAGGTTGTACATCAGCACAAAGGAGGGAATGATACCGGCGGAAAAGTACATGGGGATCATTAGGAGAAAAGTGATCCCCGTCTTTCCTTTCAGCCTCTTTTTTGAGAGGGGATATGCGGCGCAGGTACACACCAACATTCCCAGAACGGTAAAAATCAGGGTGACCAGTACACTGTAACCCATGGACCACACCAGAGAGCCGTCGCGGAAGATGGAGCCGTAAGCCTCGAAATTGATTCCCTTTGGCAGGAAATAGACCTGTTTAGCCAGCACATAACTGTTGCCGGATATGGATTTGACTGCCACATGCAGAAAAGGAAGAATACATGTAGCACATAAAACGGTAATGAACAGCATCATCAGTGCGTCGCTGATTCGGAATTTATTGACTGCGCGGCTGCCGTCGGAGCTTACCTGCCCGTCTCGGCCCGCTGTATTCGTATTCTTTGCCATATGCTTCCCCCCCTATAGTAAGCCGTCTTCGCCAAGCATCTTTGCGATCCTGTCTGAGAGAAGTACCAGGATCACACCCACCAGGGACTGGAACAGGTTCACGGCGGTGGACATGCTGTATTTGCCGCTCTGCAGACCTTTGTTATAGATATACACCGCAAGCTGGTACTGAAAATCCTTGACCTGTGTGTTGGCAAATACGGTCAGACGCTCCAGATTGCTGCCCATAACGCGTCCCAGGTTCATGATGAGCAATGTGACGATGGTGCCCTTGATGCCCGGCAGCGTGATGTGCCACATCCGTTTCCAGCGGTTTGCACCGTCGATCATTGCCGCTTCATATAATTCGCCGTTGATGCCGGTGATGGCTGCCAGATAGATGATGGTGCCCCAGCCCATGCCCTGCCAGACGCCGATCAGCAGATAGGTCACGGCCCAGTGCCATTTCTCTGTCAGGAACGGGATTCCCTGCTCTATGATGCCGGCATTCATCAGAGCCATATTTACCAGACCGGATGTGGGGCGGAACATGGTATAAGCGACGCTTCCGATGATTGCCCAGGACAGGAAATGGGGCAGATACAGGATCGTCTGTGTCACCTTTTTAAAGCGGGGATAACGGAGTTCGTTTAAAATCAGTGCCAAAAGGATGGGCATGGGGAATCCCACAAGGAGATCCATCAGATTGAACGCGATGGAACTTTTCAGGGCACGGATAAAATCCGCATCCTTGAAGATCTTCCGGAAGGTTTCCAGTCCTACCCATTCGCTGCCGGAATATCCCTTTACGGGATTGTAGTCCATGAATACCATTCGCAGTCCCGGATATGCAGCGTAATTGAAGATGGCCACCATTGCGATGGGAAACAGGAGAAGCAGATATAATTGCCAGTCCCGTTTAAAAGCATTTTTCCATGTGGTCTGCGCGACAACCGGGGGTTTTTTGTTTTTTGCCATATTTTCCTCCATTCCGAAGCGTTTTCACAGGGCATACTCCATGCAGTCAAGTCTGTGACGCTTCGCAGTTTCTATGTATCAGTCTCGGAAGCCGGCGATGCCGGTCGGTCGGCTTCCTGACGCAATACACAATTCCGCGTATATTGCATTGCCTTTGCCATCATCAAAAGGAGTTCCTGATTTTCCACCGGAAGACCTATTGCGTTATTAATGATCTCATCAGCTATCTCTGCTTTTTCCCTAGAATCTAATTGCGCTGACAAAGCATTTTCTCCCTTCAATATGCTTTATTAATGAATTGTAACACGCGAAATAATCAGTGCCAATGACGACAAAGTAATATTTTTGCATTGACAATGCGCAGTGCCATTGGAGATGAATTTTTGCGTTGACAATGCATTTGTCATCTTATATACTACTTGTGAGAAGGCAGGTTATTAACATGGATACTTTAGGTGAACGACTGAACTATGCCCGCAAGAGTAATGGATATACACAGAATTCACTTGCTGAATCGATCGGTGTGTCCCGCGGCGTCATATTTAATCTTGAGAAAAATAAGACGGTTCCTCAGGCGATAGTGATCAATGCCATTTGCCGGGCTTTGAATGTAAACAGTGAATGGCTTATGAATGGCGTGGGTGAGATGAGAAAGGGAGAGGATCCTGCGCGGAGTGATAAAGTGCTCAGGGAGCTTTATGAGTTTGCAAGCGAGCTGTCTGAGGACGAGCAGCTTTATCTCCTGGACGCTGCAAAGGCGCTGAAGCATCGGTTAAAGCGGGGGTAAAGTACTGTTTTCCCTGACCGGTACCGTGTGTATTCTGACCGGACGCAGCCATATGTGAGATGGATCCGGACATGCCTGATGGTCCTGACGTGAACCGGCGGCCGGTGTACATTTCATGCATGTGGAAATACCATTCGTGAATAAAATACTTTTTCCCTCATGGAGTATGCTATGATATCTGCAGTAAACCCCTCATGCGGTCATTTGCACCACATGCATGAAAGTCTGGGGGGTACTGTGAAGATGTATGCCGGCCTACATCAAAACGGCGCATGGCAGTCCCGGGATTTCGTGCCGGGAAAGCATGAGACGCCTCGCGGTTTCAGCAGGCAGGATTCCGAATCTTCACAGTAAAAAGATGGAGGCAGAAGGACAGTCCCGCAAAGGAGCCGGAACAGCAGGGGACGGTACAGTGTAATGTGTGAAGCCCGGGAGCATTTACAACGCTCCGCGGACGAAATGGATCCTGCTGATAAAGGTATGGTTCTGACACATGGGAAGCCGGAATGGAGGGAGAAAGAGATGAATACTTTAGGGGAACGGTTGATCTATGTCCGCAAAAAGAACGGCTATACACAAAGCTCTCTTGCAGCGGCAATCGGTGTGTCCCGCGGTGTCATATTCAATATTGAGAAGAATAAGACGATCCCGCAGGCGATTGTGGTAAATGCCATATGCCAGACCCTGAGGATAAACAGAGAATGGCTTTTGCGAGGTACAGGGAAAATGGAGGACACCGGGGAGGTCATGCTGAGAACGAAGATCCTGGCGGAGCTTTATCAGGTTACCAAGGATCTTTCCGAGGATGAGCAGTTCTATCTGCTGGATATAGCGAAAGCATTAAAATAAAAAGCATGAAAAAATTCTATAAACCTGTTGACAAGTACAGAATAATAGGTTAGAATATCATTTGTTCGGTCTGTTTCCGAATAAACTGGTGTGTGTCCGTAGCTCAGCTGGATAGAGCAACGGCCTTCTAAGCCGTGGGTCGGGGGTTCGAATCCCTTCGGGCACACTTATATGGTGGGTATAGCGCAGTTGGTTAGCGCGCCAGATTGTGGCTCTGGAGGCCAAGGGTTCGAATCCCTTTATCCACCCTCATTATGTATAATTGTGTCGCATTGACACGCTTGGTGTCATGTCATAGGGCTATCGCCAAGCGGTAAGGCACAGCACTTTGACTGCTGCATTCGCTGGTTCGAATCCAGCTAGCCCTGTTTCCATGCAGAGCCGGTGCGGGGACTGTGTGGGCATGTGTATCCGGGACATTAGCTCAGTCGGTAGAGCACTTGACTTTTAATCAAGTTGTCGGGGGTTCGAATCCCCCATGTCTCACTGTGAACGAAGCTGTGGTGGTTATCCGCTGCAAACCCATGAAGATGCTCATGGGTATTTTTTTGCCTAAAAAATGGAACAGTGCATGTGAGGAATTGGCTGCAGGCAGATCATTGGATCGCAATCGCACAGGTGGAAAGGTTTTGAAGCGGAAGCGTCGGAACGGATTTCCGTTCGGAAAATGCAGAGGAGGAGAACGATGGAAAATACAAAGCGGGAAAACAAGATGGGCGTCATGCCCATAGACAGACTTTTGATCAGCATGTCACTGCCTATGATGATCTCCATGCTGGTGCAGGCGCTCTATAATATCGTTGACAGCATATTTGTATCGCAGATCAATGAATATGCGCTGCGATCGGTGTCCCTTGCCTTTCCCATCCAAACCCTGATGATCGCGGTATCTGTGGGCACGGCGGTAGGAGTCAATGCCTTTCTGTCCAAGACATTGGGAGAAAAGGATTTTGAAAAGGCGAATAAGATTGCAGTGAACGGTATTTTTATTGATGCTTGCAGCTATGTTGTCTTTGCCCTTATCGGATTTTTCGTCAGCAGGCCTTTCT